>CAJMSG010000025.1:0-15774 GCA_905216105.1 uncultured bacterium
CAGCGGTCTCCTCGACAGCCTCGACCTTCTTGGGAGCAGCGGCCTTCTTGGGGGCCGGAGCAGCCTTCTTGGCCTTAGGCGTGCAAGGCTCGGTGACGAGCTCCATGATAACGATGGGAGCGTTGTCGCCCTTGCGGTTACCGAGCTTCATGATGCGGGTGTAACCGCCGTTGCGGTCCTGCCACATGCCCTGAGCAGCCTTGTCGAAGATCTCGGCAACGAGCTGCTTATCGCCGAGCTTGGCGATGGCCAGACGACGAGAGTGCAGGTCGCCCTTCTTGGCCCAGGTGATGATCGGATCGACGACCGAACGCAGCGCCTTAGCGCGGGTCTCGGTGGTCTTGATGCGGTCGTTCTCGAAGAGGGCCTTGGCCAGGCTCTTCTTCATGGCCTTGGTGTGGCTCGCATCGGTGCCGAGCTTCAGGCCCTTCTTAACGTTGTGACGCATGGTCTAGTTTCTCCTCAAATATGCGAAGCATTAAGCCTTCAGGCTCAGGCCCATGGACTCAAGCTTGTCCTTCACTTCCTCGATCGACTTAACACCGAAGTTACGGATGTTGAGCAGATCGTTCTCCGAGAACTCAACGAGCTGACGGACCGAGTGAATGCTGGCGCGCTTAAGGCAGTTGTAGGAACGGACGGAAAGGTCCAGATCCTCGATCTGCTTGTCCAGCTCGGCGTTGTCGTTGGTGACCTCGGGAGCGAAGATCGAAGCCTCCTCCTCGACCTCGGGGGTCTCGGCAAGGTTCATAAAGGCGGCCATATGCTGGTTGATGATATTGGCAGCCTGGACCACGGCGTCGCGCGGGGCGATGGAGCCGTTGGTCTCGATCTCGAGGACAAGGCGGTCGTAGTCGGTATGCTGACCGACACGGCAAGCCTCAACGAGCTTGGCGCAACGGGACACCGGCGAGTACAGCGAGTCGACGTGGATCACACCGATGGGATCGTTGTCGCGCTTGTTAGCCTCGCCAGAGACATAGCCGCGGCCATAGCCGATGCGCATGCTCATGGTGAGATGGCCACCCTCGGTGAGCGTAGCGATGTGCTGCTCGGGGTTGACCAGCTCAAACTCGGACGGAATAAAGAAGTCCGCACCGGTGACCTCGCAGGGGCCGTCAACCGAGATGGTGGCGGTCGCCTCGTCGGTCGTGCCGAGAGCCCTGAAGACAAGACCCTTGACATTCAGGACGATGTCGGTGACATCCTCGACCATGTTAGGGATGGTCATGAACTCGTGCTGCGCACCATCGATCTGAATAGCCTCGACGGCGGCACCCTCGAGCGAGGACAGAAGAACGCGACGAAGGGAGTTACCCAGCGTATCGCCGTAACCACGCTCGAGCGGCTCGACGGAGACACGAGCAGACGTCTCGTTGATCTCTTCGACCTGAACCTGAGGCCTAATGAATTCTGACATGTATTACCTCCAGCCTCAGCAGCCCGGATGGACTACTTAGAGTAGAGCTCGACGATGAGCTGCTCGTTGATATCACCGCTGATCTGCTCACGCGTCGGCAGAGCGAGCACGTTACCAGACAGCTTCTCGATATCGACCTCGAGCCAGCCAGGGACCTCAAAGCGCTCGGAGGAAATCAGGGCCTCCTTGATGGGGAGGAGGTCACGGAACTTCTCGCCGACAGCGACGACGTCGCCGGCCTTGACGCGGTAGGACGGGATGTCCACGCGCTTGCCGTTCACGGTGAAGTGACCGTGACGGACGGACTGACGAGCCTCTTTGCGGGTGCGGGCGAAGCCAAGACGGAAGACGACGTTGTCGAGGCGAGACTCAAGGATGATCATGAGGTTCTCACCGGTGACGCCGTTCATCTTACGGGCCTTGTTGAAGTAGCCGTGGAACTGCTTCTCCAGAACGCCATAGATGAACTTGACCTTCTGCTTCTCGCGCAGCTGCATGCCGTACTCAGATTCCTTGCGACGGCGCTTGGGCTGACGGATAGATTCCTTCTTGCTGCTGTAACCGAGCTCAGCGGGATCGATCCCGAGCTGACGGCAGCGCTTAAGAACAGGAGTCCTGTCGATTGCCATATTGATACGATCCTTTCAGTTACACGCGGCGACGCTTCTTGGGGCGGCAGCCGTTGTGCGGAATGGGGGTCTTGTCCTGGATGCTCGAGACCTCGAGGCCAGCAGCCTGGAGGGAGCGGATGGCGGTCTCACGACCGGAGCCGGGGCCCTTGACGAAGACGGAAACCTTCTTCATACCGTGCTCCATGGCCTGCTTGGCAGCAGCCTCGGCAGCCATCTGGGCAGCGAACGGCGTGGACTTACGGGAGCCCTTGAAGCCCACCTGGCCAGCCGACTTCCAGGAAATGACGTTGCCCTGGGGATCGGTGATCGAAACGATCGTGTTGTTGAACGTAGAACGAATGTGAGCCTGGCCCACGGAAATGTTCTTACGGTCCGCGCGCTTCAGACGGGCAGCGCGAACGTTCTTCTTAGCAGTAGCCATCTATCTAGCGCTCCTTATTTCTTCTTCTTAGCACCGATCTGACGCTTCGGGCCCTTGCGGGTACGAGCGTTAGTGTGGGTGCGCTGGCCGCGGACCGGGAGGCCCTTGCGGTGACGAAGGCCGCGGTTGCAGCCGATGTCCATAAGGCGCTTGACGTTCTGGTTGCGCTCACGGCGGAGGTCGCCCTCAACCATGATCTGGTTCTTGTCGATATAATCGCGGATGGCGTTAACCTCATCCTCGGTGAGGTCCTTAACGCGCGTATCCACGTTAACGTTGCACTCGACGCAGATCTTCGTCGCAGTGGTGCGGCCGATGCCGTAAATGTAGGTCAGACCGATCTCAACGCGCTTCTCACGCGGGAGGTCGACACCATTAATACGGGCCAACGTAGTCTCCTCTCTTAACCCTGACGCTGCTTATGACGGGGGTTCTCGCAAATGACGAGGACCTTGCCATGGCGCCTAATGATTTTGCACTTATCGCACATCTTCTTGACCGAAGGACGTACCTTCATCGTTCTTCCTTTCGGTAGCGCTCAAACTACTTCCCTACTATCTACTCGCCCAGCCGCAGGCGTTTAAAACTATGGCTGGTCTTCACACGCAAACCGACCGTAGGTTGAGCTAAGCCTGCAGTCGGAAAAGAGCGTGTATGTGTGTCGCTATTTATAGCGATAGGTGATGCGACCGCGGGTCAGGTCGTACGGGGAAAGCTCCACGACAACCCTGTCACCGGGGAGAATGCGGATGTAATTCATTCGGATCTTGCCAGAAATGTTGCACAGAACCGAATGACCGTTCTCGAGCTCAACCTTAAACATGGCATTGGGCAACGGTTCCTTTACCGTACCCTCGAGCTCAATTGCGTCTTCCTTCTTCACAAGCAATCATCTTTCTCTAGAAAACGACAGCGATTGAGTATTCTACAACACGTATGCACGCATCGTAATAACTTCGTAATGGCTCCACAACTAAGCGGAACTTGTTACATTTGAAATGTAAAACAAAGCCGTTCCCTGATGCCCAAGATCGCCTTGAAATGAGAAGGCATAGACCTTGGGGTCATGCCTTCGAAATTGAAAGGCGAGGTTGGGCATCAGGGGGCGGCGACTTTTACATTTCACCGCCTTGCAAGGAACACCAAGCACCCTGGGCATCCGTGGTGAGAATCACCGGACCGTCATTGGTAATGGCGACGGTGTTCTCGTAGTGCGCGGCGGGCAGGTGGTCGTTGGTCGTAACTATCCAACCGTCGGAGCCCGTGCTCACATGGTTGGAACCCATCGTAACCATCGGCTCGATGGCAATGACCATGCCGGCCTGGAGGCGAACGCCCCTCCCCTTCTTTCCATAGTTAGGAACGTTGGGGTCCTCGTGCATCACGCGGCCAATGCCATGACCCACATAGTCGCGAAGCACGCCGTAACCGTGAGACTCGGCGAGGGACTGAACGGCATAACCGACGTCCCCGATATGGTTACCGGGAACAGCCTGCTCGATGGCAGCCTTAAGGCAATCGCGCGTGACCTCGCACAAAGCCTTGGCTTCGGGCGTGGGGGTACCGACGAAAAACGTCCATGCGTTATCGCCGACCCAACCGTCGACAACGGCTCCCGTATCGATGGAGATGATATCGCCATCGCGCAGGATCATGTCGGGATTGGGAATACCGTGGACCACAGCATCGTTGATCGATGCACAAATGGTACCGGGGAACCCGCCGTAACCCTTAAAGGCCGGGGTGCCGCCATGCATGCGGATAATCTGCTCCGCAAGCTGATCAAGCTCAAAAGTCGAAACGCCGGGGCGCACCATGGCTCCAACGTGGCGGAGCGCCATCTTAGATAGCGCTCCTGCCTTCTTCATCTGCTCGATTTGCGTTGCAGACTTAATCTTGATCATAGACCGAGAGCCTCTTTGACATCCCCGTACACGGTCTCGCGAGCCTGGTCACCGTTGACCGACTTGAGCAGACCCTGGCCACGATAGTAGTCGACGAGCGGGCTCGTGGACTTCTCGTAGACGTCGAGACGGTTCTTGATGGTCTCGGGCTTGTCGTCGTCGCGCTGATACATCTCGCCACCGCACTTGGGGCAGGTGGCATCGGCAGCGGTGCCGGTGTAACCGCAGGCGCGGCAGGTGCGACGCGAAGACAGACGATCGATGATGACCTCGGGGGCCACGTCGACCAGAAGGGCGCAGTCGATCTCGCGACCCATAGCGGAGAGCTCGGAATCGAGCGTCACAGCCTGGGCGGTGTTGCGCGGGAAGCCGTCGAGGATGAAGCCCTGCTGGGCGTCATCGGCAGCAAGGCGCTCCTTGACAAGGTCGATCACGAGCTGGTCGGGAACGAGCTCGCCAGCGTCCATGTACTTCTTAGCCTGAATACCAAGCTCGGTGCCACCCTTGACGGCAGCACGCAGCAGGTCGCCCGTGGAAATGTGAGCGACGCCAAACTCGGCGACGAGCTCCTGTGCGACGGTGCCCTTACCGGCACCCGGAGCTCCGAGCAATACGAGGTTCATGAGCAATCCTCCTCTAGCCTATTTAAAGAATCCATCGTAATCATACATCTTGATCTGGCCTTCGAGCTTATCGACCGTGTCGAGCACGACGCCGACCATGATGAGGATGGACGTGCCGCCAAATGCCTGGATCAGATGGTTACCCGTGAAGGAGAAGATGATCGAAGGCACGATGGCGATGAGCGCCAAAAAGACAGCGCTGGGAAGCGTAATCTTGTTGAGCGCGTTCTTGATGTAGGCCGCGGTAGCCCTGCCCGGACGGACGCCCGGAATAAAGCCGCCCTGCTTCTTAAGGTTGTCGGCCGTGTCATCGGGGTTGAACACCATGGAGGTGTAGAAGTACGCGAAGAACACGATGAGGACAACGTTAAGCACCCAGTTGAGCCAACCGGTCGAAAGCGCGGAGGCAACTGCCTGAATCCAGCCGATGCCGGGGAAGAACACGGCAATCTGAGCCGGGAAGTACAGCAGCGCCGAAGCGAAGATGATCGGCACGACACCCGCAGTGTTGACCTTGATGGGCAGGTAGGTGGTCTGGCCACCCATCATGCGACGGCCCACGACGCGTTTGGCGTAGGAGACCGGGATGCGGCGCTGGCCGCGCTCAAGGAAAACAATCAGCGGAATAACCAGCAGGATGATGGCGCAGATGATCGCCATGGTGATGATGCCACCGGCATTGCCCTCGGTGCTGGAAAAGATCGCCTGCGGCAGACCGGCCATGATGTTCGCGAAGATGATCAGCGACATGCCATTGCCGATACCGCGCTGGGTGATGAGCTCACCAATCCACATGATCAGCATGGCGCCCGCGGTGAGCGTGCCGACGATCATGAGGTCAAAGATGATCTCGGGAGCACCGGCACCGTTGAAGCTAATGCCGAAGCTCTTAAAGAGGAAGAGGTAACCCACGGAGTTGAGGATTGCCAGAGCCAAGGTGAGGTAACGCGAATACTGCGTAATCTTGGTCTGACCGACCTCGCCCTCGCGGGCAAGCTCATGCAGGGAAGGCACGACGGCCTGGAGCATCTGGAGGATGATCGAGCTGGTGATGTAAGGCATGATGCCCAGCGAAAACACCGACACATAGCTCAACGCGCCGCCAGAGAAAAGATTCAGGAGGGCCATAGCACCTGCGGCGACCGAATTGTTATCGGTCGAGAAAAGGCCCAGCATCCCCTGGAAGGGAATGCCGGGCACAGGAACGTGCGCACCAATGCGGTACACGACGAGCATAGCTATGGTAAAAAGAATCTTTTCGCGCAGTTCTTTGATGCGGAAAGCATTCTTAAGACCATTTAGCACGGCAGCTCGACCTTTCCGCCGGCGGCCTCGATCTTGGCCTGCGCAGAAGCGCTGACCTTGTCGACCTTGACCGTGAACTTCTTGGTGAGCTCACCATTGCCGAGCACCTTGACGGGCTCGAACTCGCTCTTGGTGATGCGAGCGGCCTTAAGAGCGGCACCGTCGATCACAGCGCCGTCCTCGAACTTACGCTCAAGACGCTCGACGTTGACAGCGGTGTACTCGATACGACGGGGGTTGCGGAAGCCCGGAAGCTTGGGCAGGCGCATAGCCAGCGGAGTCTGGCCACCCTCGAAGCCGGCACCCTTGGTGCCACCAGAGCGGGAACCCTGGCCCTTCTGGCCGCGGCCAGAAGTGGTGCCGTGACCCGAAGAATTGCCACGGCCGACGCGCTTGCGGTTCTTGGTGGAACCGGGCGCGGGAGTAAGATCGTGAAGCTGCATTTGCTACTCCTCTACAATCTCGACAAGGTGCTTGACCTTGAAGATCATGCCGCGGACGGACTCGTTGTCAGCAATCTCGCGAACCTCGCGGATCCTGTGGAGACCGAGGGCACGGACAGTACGGACCTGGTCCTGCTTGCAACCGTTGGTGCTGCGGACCTGCTTGATCTTGATGGTGTCAGCCATGCTTAGTTCTCCTTACCGACGAACATCTCGGAGACCGTCAGGCCACGGCGAGCCGCGACGTCCTCAGGGCTGGAGAGCTCCTTGAGGCCCTCGACGGCAGCCTTGATGATGTTGAGGCCGTTGTCGGTACCGAGGGACTTGGACAGGACGTTCTTGATGCCAGCAAGCTCGAAGAGGGGACGCACAGCGCCGCCGGCGATAACGCCGGTACCCTCGACAGCGGGCTTGATGATGATGCGGCCGGCACCAAAGTGACCGAGAACCTCGTGCGGGATGGTGCCCTGATCGGTCACCGGCACGTGGAACATGTTCTTCTTGGCATCGAGAGACGCCTTGGAGATGGCCAGGGGCACCTCAGCGGACTTGCCCATGCCAACGCCGACGTTACCCTTGCCGTCGCCAACGACGACGAGAGCGACGAGGCTCATGCGACGACCACCCTTGACGGTCTTCGACACGCGGTTGATGTAAACGACGCGCTCCTCGAACTCGGAGGCCTCGCGCTGCTGCTTCTGATTACGAGCCATGTGCTACATACCTCCTAGAACTCGAGACCGGCGGCACGAGCACCGTCGGCGAGGGCCTTGACGCGGCCATGGTAGATACGGCCACCACGATCGAAGGCGACCTTGGTGATGCCGGCCTCGATGGCGCGCTTGCCAACGAGCTGACCGACCTTCTCCGCAGCCTCCTTGTTCGAGGTGTGGGTGCCCTTGAACTCGGCCTCGAGGGTCGAGGCGGAGACGAGCGTCAGGCTGGAGCCCTTGCTGTCGTCGATGATCTGGGCATAGATGTTGGCGTTAGTACGGGTCACGCGAAGACGCGGACGCTCGGCGGTACCCGAGACCTTGCCGCGAACACGACGCTGACGACGCTTGAGGCCTTCCAGCTTCGCCTTATGCTTGTTCATACGTAAACTCCTAAAAAGGTTGATCTTGCCAGCACCTGACGGGGTGCTGGTCTTATGCGAGTGAGTCGGTTACGACTACTTGGCGGCCTTACCCAGCTTGCGGCGGATGTGCTCGCCAACGTAGTGGATACCCTTGCCCTTGTAAGGCTCGGGAGGACGATGGCCGCGGATCTCAGCGGCGATCTGACCGACCTGCTGCTTGTTGATACCCTTGACGTTCACGTGGGTGTTGTCGGGAACCTCGAAGGTGATGCCCTCGGGAGCCTCGACGATCACGGGGTGCGAGAAGCCCAGGGAGAACTCGAGGTTCTTGCCCTTCTGCTGCACGCGGTAACCGACGCCGGCGAGCTCGAGCTTCTTCTCGAAGCCCTCGGAAACGCCAACAACCATGTTGTGGATGAGGGCGCGGGTGAGGCCGTGGCGGGCACGGGTCTCACGCTCGTCGTCGGGACGGGAAACGGTGAGGACGTTGTCCTCGACGTTGATAGCGAGCTTCTCAAAGACATCGAGCTCGAGCTGGCCCTTGGGGCCCTTGACGACAACGTTGTTGCCGTTGACTGCCACTTCGACTCCGGCGGGAATCTGGACAGGCTTATTACCGATACGAGACACGGTGATCTCCTTTCCTTCTACCTACCGAGAAAATTACCAGACGTAAGCGATGATCTCGCCGCCGACGTTGTGCTTGCGAGCATCGCGGTCGGTCATGACGCCATGGCTGGTGGAAATAATGGCGGTACCAAGGCCACCGCGGACGCGGGGCATGTCGGCAACGCCGGTGTACTTACGCAGGCCCGGCTTGGAAATGCGGCGGATGCCGTTGATGACCTTAGCCTTCTTGGGACCATACTTAAGCGTGATGTGCAGAGTCTTCTGGGGAACGGTGTCCTCGACATCGTAGCCCTCGATGTAGCCCTCCTCGTGCAGAACACGAGCGATCTCGACGAGCTTCTTGCTGCTCGGCATGGAGACCGTGGCCTTGTTCACAGAGTTAGCGTTACGGATGCGCGTAAGCATATCTGCGATCGGGTCTGTAAGGTTCATACAGATTCTCCTTCGTTCTTGATGAACACGTGCTCTTGGTTCTTCGCCGCCCTTAACGGCAAAGCCTTTTTAGCGCGTTTTCCCTGTTCCAAACTGATGCTTGAAACGCTGGTAGTGACTTACCAGCTGGCCTTCTTAACGCCGGGAAGCTCGCCCTTGAGTGCAAGCTCGCGGAAGCAGACACGGCACAGGCCGAACTTGCGGTACACAGAGTGCGGACGGCCGCAGCGCTGGCAGCGCGTGTACTCACGAGTAGAGAACTTCTGCTTGCGATTGCACTTGACGATCATCGATGTCTTAGCCACTTATATCCTCCTCACATAGAGTATTGTTCGCCCCAAGCGCCGCCCCCTTCTGGGAACGGCGCTCATAGGGCAGGTGAACCTATTTCTTGAACGGGAAACCGAAGGCGTCCAGAAGGGCCTTGGCCTCCTCATCGGTGTTGGCGGTGGTCACGAAAGTGATGTCCATACCACGCTGGTGATCGACGGAGTCGAAGTCGATCTCGGGGAAGATGAGCTGCTCGGTGACGCCCATGGAGAAGTTACCACGACCGTCGAAGCTCTTGGCGGAGATGCCACGGAAGTCGCGGATACGGGGGATCGCGACGGAGGTCAGACGATCGAAGAACTCCCACATACGGTCGCCACGCAGGGTAACCTTGCAGCCGATCGGCATACCAGCGCGCAGGCGGAAGGTAGCGATGGACTTGCGGGCACGGGTGATCATCGGCTGCTGACCGGTGATGGCGCGCAGGTCGCGCACGGCACCGTCGATGGCCTTGGAATCGGTAGCGGCCTCGCCGACACCCATGTTCACGACGATCTTCTCAAACTTGGGGATCATCATGACGTTCTCGTACTGGAACTTGTCCTGAAGCTGCTGCTTGACCTCGTTGTTGTACTTGGTCTTCAGACGCGGCACATACTTCTCTTCTGCCATTGTTCACTCCTTCTTGGGGTTTTAAGCACGGGGCGTGGCCACGATGGGTTGTCCTCGTGCCTCCTGGCTGCATCCGCGCCGCTCATGGCATTTCGCGGTTTGGACTCGACGCAGCAGGAGCCGACAAAACAATCGGTACTATACGCGCATTGGGTGCGTATTTCCAGAAAAACCTCGTCTGCCTGCACAACTCCACAACTCCCCCGCACAAATGGGTCCCAAAAAGCAGTTGCAGTGAAATAGGGACTGTTTGGCTGCTTAACAGGCTTAAACAGTCCCTATTCCACCGCAACTCATATATGGGGCGTTATTTTTGGTGCGGGAGGACCAGGTTGAGGATCACAGCAACGAGCGCAGCGACGGCAATGGAGGATCCGCCAAAGACGGTGCCGACCCAGGCGGGGAATCCAGCGCCGGCAAGCGCGCCGGCCGTGCGCTCAATGCCCGTGCCAAAGGCGATGGAGAGACCCATGAGCGTGGTATCGCGCTGAGGCAGGCCGTGGCGGGCAAACATGACCACACCGTTCATGCCGATGGTCGCGAACACGCCGATCGTGGCGCCGCCGATTACCGGCTGCGGAATGGACGTGAGCACTGCCGCGCACTTGGGCAGCAGGCCCGCGATGAGCAAGATGGCGGCGGCAAGCGTAAAGACCATGCGGTTGACGACCTTGTTCTCGGCGATAATGCCCACATTCTGGCCAAAGGTTGCCGTGGGGACGCCGCCCAAAAAGCCCGACAGCATACCGACCAGGCCGTTGGCGATCAGACCGCCCGAGATCTGGCTATCGGTCGCAGGGGTATCGAGCGCGGCGGACGACACGGCGGCAAACTCGCCCATAACCTGCACGGCGTTGACAATGGCGACAACGCCCACAACGGCGCACGCGGCAGGGTCGAACACCAGACGATGGGCACCCAGGGTCGGCGGAGCAAACCAGCTGGCGGTCGCGATAGCCGAGAAATCGACCATGCCCAGCACCGTCGCCAAAACAAAGCCCGCGCAGATACCGGCCAGGATGCTGCCCAGCCTAAGCGCGCCCTTGCCGTAGTTACCGACCATAAAGGTGACGACAAACGTCACGAGCGCGACGGCCCAGTTGGTGACACTGCCAAAATCGGCAGCGCCCTCCCCGCCCGCCATGGAGGCAACTGCCACTGGGCATAACGACAGGCCAATGACAAAGATGACGGTGTCAAGCACCGGGGCCGGGAACAGAAAGCTCACGCGCCTGAACAGTAGGCCGAAGAGCACGACGAGTGCGCCGCCGATTACCTGGGCGCCCAGCACGGCCTCAAAGCCGAGCTCAAGACCGACCGCCTTGAGCGCCGGCACGAAGGTGAAGCTCGCGCCCATCACGATGGGCAGGCCCGAACCGACGACACCTTTTATGGGGAACTGTTGAAGAAAAATGTCGAGCGCCGAGAGGACGAGCGACGCCTGGATGACAGCGGCTTCCTCTTGAGGGGTAAAGCCACAGACCGACGCGATAATGATGGCGGGCGTGACGATACCCGCGAATGCCGCCAGCACATGCTGCAGCGCATGGGGTAATACCTGCACAAACGAAACTTTTCCCGTACGCTCGAACAGGGCATCCCCTGCTGCCGACTCTGCCATTTGCGCCTCCCATACCCTAAGCAGCGGCCCCATGCCGCTCAACGGTCGGACATTATAGGGCATATGACACAGGTAGCATTTTGACCCGCAATCCTGCATCCCCCGGGGTCAAACAGCAGTTGCGGTGAAATAGTTCCTGACTGACCGCCCGTCAGGCTTATTTAGGAACTATTTCACCGCAACTCATATATGGGGATGCGATTAGCGCTTGCGGGGAACGAGTTTGGTGCGCCGCAGGTGGATCATCTCGGCGGCAATGGAGATAGCGATCTCCTCGGGGTCCTCCGCCTCGATGGCGACTCCGATCGGCAGGTGCAGCTCGTCAATTTGCTCCTGCGTAAAGCCCTCCTGCTCCAAGCGGGCGCGCACAAATGCCGTCTTGCGGCGCGAACCCAAGCAGCCCAGATAGGCGGGTTTGGCGCGCATGGCCTGAATCACCACGTCGATATCGGACTTGTGACCCGCCGTGGCGACGACCACCAGGTCGCGCGGGCCGATGGGGCACTGCTTGCTCAGGTTCTTGTAGTCGACCAGACGACGGTCGTAGACACCGGGCACCCATTCGGGGGTCAGCGTGCCGGGGCGGTCGTCGCAAGCCACGACGGCAAAACCCGCCGCCGTGAGCACGCGCGCCGTCGCGGCGCCCACGTGTCCGCAGCCAAAGATGTAGGTCAGGCCCTCGGGGCAGAGCGTCTCGATGTGTGCCGGGGGAATCTCGGAGGCGGCGTTGGTGTAGGTGACCTTACTCCCCTCCTCCAGCAACGAAAGCTCGGGGCAACCCACGATGGTGCGGCGCGATGCCTCGCCATGGTACTCGGCCACATCGCCCTCGATCGCCTGGGTGACAAACGGTTCAAAGTCGATGACGAAGTCGCCGATGCGCCGATAGGCCAAAACGTCGGCAACCGACTGGAACAACGGCACCTGCGATACATCCAGGTGCAGATAGCACAGGCAGATGGCTCCGCCGCAGATCATGCCAGTATCGGAGTTCTCGCCGCCCATGGTGTAGCGGACCAGACGCGATTGCCCTGCGGCCAGCAGCTCGCGCGCCTCGTCCAGCGCAAGGAGCTCAATCTTGCCGCCGCCGATGGTGCCCGCTTGGCTGCCATCGGCAAAGACGGCCATCCAGGCGCCCACGCCGCGCGGCGATGACCCTGCCGTACCGGCAACTACCACCAGCTCGCACGTCTTACCAGCCTTCAGAGCGCCAAGCGCAGCATTCACCACATCGAGCTTTTTCATTGCAATTTCCTATCCCTGGAATACACCGGTGAGCATGGCGAGCGCCTCGAGTACGCCGCCGCCGACCGATGTCGCCTTGTCCGAAATATAGTTGATATAGCTGGCATCGCCGCGCGGGTCGACGTCGGCGCACTTAAAGCCCTCGGTCACCTGAACGCCGTCGGCCAAAAGGCCGCGCAAGCAGCCGTCAATCTGCGTGACCATGGGCGTATCGCCCGCGTAGCCAATCACGTCTCCGGCGCTCACGATATCGCCGATCGCATGATCGGACCTAAACACACCGGCAGCGGGGCTGTGGATAACGCGCTCCTTGCCATAGCCGGCGATAATGCCCGGCACGCCCGTGTTGGGCTGGGGCGAACCTTGGGTAATGACACGGCCGAGAAAATGCCCGCGCATAGTCTCGACTACGGCATCGCAATCAACCGGCGCGGTAAAGCCCGGCCCCACCGCGATGACAGCAGGAGCCATGTCGCGCGTGGTACCCAGATTGCGCTTGGCCAGAATCGCGTCTACCACGGCAGCAGGTTTCAGTTCGTCGAGCATCTTGGCCTGGGGGTCTACCACGACGGCGACGTCTCCGGCCTCGGTAATTGCAAGCGCATCTGCCGGCGTCTGCGCCAAGCGAGCGCGAATGCCCTCGACCTGGACCTCGCCCAGGCGAATGGCCTCGCAAAAACTGATTGTGCGACGGATGCACGTGGGGACCGCGATATCGGCCATGACGACCGACACGCCGGCGCGCACCAAGCGAGCGGCGACGCCCGTGGCGATATCGCCGGCGCCGCGAACATAAACGAGCATTCCCGGGGCACCTCCCTGTGCTACGGTTTGAGCAGAGCAAAAGCGGTTCGACCGCTACTCTGATGATTATTTATTATCACAGTATTATACGGCGGTGAACAGATGGAAACGGTTAGCGGCAATCTTGCCTCGGCGCTCAGGATCGAGCCGGGCATTACCGCGATTATCGGCAGCGGAGGCAAGTCGACCTTGCTCAAGACGATGGGTCTCGAGCTCATGCGCGCTGGTGGCCGCGTGCTCCTCTGCACCACCACGCATATGTTTCCTGTCGCCGGCGTGCCATGGGACGGGTCGAGTCGTCGCCTGGACGCCGCACCTTGGAAGCCGGGCGCCGCACATGCCCCCGGCTGCACCTGCGAGGCATGCGCGGGACTTGTCCGCGGAAGCATCTGTCAGGCAGGTGTTTTTGACCCGGAGACAGGCAAGCTCTCCGCCCCCGCCGAGCCGCTCGACCAGCTGGCACAGCGCTTTGACTATGTGTTGGCCGAGGCAGATGGCAGCAAGCGACTCCCGCTCAAGGCGCATGCCGCCTGGGAGCCGGCAATTCCCGCCGCCACGGCAAACGTTGTCTGGGTCGTCGGCGCCTCGGGGCTGGGCAAGCCCGTCGCCGAGGTTGTCCACCGCCCCGAGATCTTCTGCGAGCACTGCGGCTGCGAGCTCACCGACGCTGCCACCCCAGAGCACGTCGCCCAGGTGCTCAATGCCGAGACGCAGGCGCTAGGACTCTGCGCCGCACGCGTCATGCTCAACCAAGTCGACACGCTCAGCGACCCCACGATGGCCGACTGCTTCGAGGCCGCCCTCGGCCGCCTCATCGTCGCCAGCAGCCTCAAATAGCCGGCGCTGCCCCACCAGACATATAAGTTGCGGTGGAATAGTTCCTGAAACGGCCTATTTGGCGGCTAAACAGGAACTATTTCACCGCAACTGCGAAGGGAATCCGGCGCCCTTTCTGTTAGCGGGGGACGTAGCGGCCGGGTTGGGCTCCGGTGGGCTCGCCGTCGCGTGCAGCCAGCACGCCGTTCACAAACACAGCCTTGGCGCGGCCATGCGCCTCAAAACCCTCGAGCGGCGTGTAGTCCACAGCCTGATGCTGTGTCGCGGCACTAATTGTCCAACGCGCCTTGGGATCCCACACGCACACGTCGGCATCGGAGCCCTCGGCAAGACAGCCCTTGCGCGGATACATGCCAAAGACGCGCGCCGGGTTCTCGCTCATCAAGCGGCACAGATCCTCAGGACCCAGCTGTCCCTCAAAGCTCGTAGCGATCGCAACGGGGCGATGCTCCACACCGGGCCCGCCGTTGGGAATCGCGCGGAAGTCGTCGCGTCCGCGGTCCTTTTGCCCGTGCAGGTTAAAGCTGCAGTGGTCGGTCGCAATCGTATCGATCTCGCCGGACACAAGCGCCTCGCGCAGAGCCGCACGGTCGCCAGCATGGCGCAGCGGCGGACTCATCACATACTTGGCACCCGCAAAGCCGTCCTCTCCCTGCTCCAGATAGCAGGTGTCGTCGAGCATCAGATACTGAGGGCAGGTCTCGACATAGATGTTCTTCTGCCCGCGCGCCTTGGCAGCGCGAATGGCCTCGAGCCCCAGCCTGGTCGAAAGGTGCACCACGTTGACCGGAGCATCCCCGGCCAAGTGAGCCAGATACAGCAGCCGGCTCACTGCCTCGGCCTCGCACACATCCGGACGGCTGAGCGCATGGCCCTCGGGCCCGTGGATACCCTGCTTAAACACGCGCTTCTGCAGTTCATTCACCAGCGTACCGTTCTCGCAATGCACGCACAGGATACCGCCCAGGCGCTTGAGCTCCTCGAGCACCTCGAGCGTCTCGGCATCGTCCAGGCGCAGATGATCGTAGGCAAAGTAGGTCTTGAATGACGATACGCCCGCCTCGCGCATGGCCGAAAGATCGGCGCGGTTGCGCTCGTTCCACTCGGCGAGTGCCATATGAAAGGCGTAGTTGGCCGTGCAGGTTCCGTCGGCGCGGCGATGCCACTCGGCCAAGGCATCGGGCATGGTCACGCCGCGATCGGCCGTGGCGTAGTCCACAATGGTCGTCGTACCGCCGCAGGCAGCCGCACGCGTACCGGTCTCAAAGCTATCGGCCGTCCAATCCATGCCGGTCCAGCACTGCATGTGCGTGTGGGCATCGATAAAGCCGGGGAACACCCAGCAGCCCGCGGCATCCTGGACGGTATCGCCCTCGGCCGGCTCAATCGCCGCGGCGATCCGCACGATCTTATCGCCATCCATGGCAAGATCGGCGC
>CAJMSG010000026.1:0-15774 GCA_905216105.1 uncultured bacterium
CCATAGGACAAATTAAAAGCCGAGGCCTCGTGTTGAGACCTCGGCTTTTTGCATGGGGCGACATCATTCGATGAAGCCGTCGCGCCAGCGCCTAAGCTACGCCGTCGCGAGCGAGCTCCTCTGCCAGGGCTTCTGCCGGCATGGCCATAATCGCGTCGAGCTCGGTGTCGACCTCGGGGATGCGCTTGACCTTCAGCTTGCGCACCAGGTCACCGCGGCACATCACATGCATCGGTTCACGCAGAGTGCATAGGTCATCGAGCGGATTCTTGCGCGTCACCAGGATATCGGCGGCCTTGCCGCACTCGATTGTGCCGGTCTCGCCACCCAGCCCCAGCAGCTCGGCATTGACCTGCGTAGCCGTATGCAGCGCGAAGGCGTTGCTCACACCCACGTACTTGGCAAAATAGGCCACCTCACGCCACATGTCGTACTGCGTCACGAACGGGCAGCTTGAGTCCGTGCCCAAGCCTACCTTAACGCCGGCATCCAGCGCCGCACGAGCACTCTCGATAATGCCCGAGCACACGATGTCGCCGTTCTTCTTTTGCGTATCGGTCAAATGGGTCTTTTCCGGGTCGAGCAATACAAACGGCAGCGCCGGGCTGATCGTGCAGGTAACGCTGGGCGCACGTCCCTGGAGCTGCGTGCCCGCGGCGCCGCGGTACAGCTCCAGGATCTCGGGTGTCAACGGAGCGCCGTGCTCGATCGTATCGACGCCGGCCTCAAGCGCGGCCTTCACGCCCTCGGTGCTCTCGACATGAGCCATAACCGGCAGGCCCACCTCGTGCGCCGCCTTGCACGCCGCTGCGGCAACCTCCGCCGGCATACGCAGCACGCCCGGCTCGCCTACTTCGGTCGCGTCGAACACGCCGCCCGTCACGAACAGCTTGATGACATCGGCACCGCGCGCATACAGGTCTCGCACCTGCTCGGCTGCCTCGACGGGGCTGTTGGCCACCTGGGCGAACAAGCCCGCGCCATGGCCGCCCGGCACCGTGACGCCCGTTCCCGGCGCTACCAGGCGCGGCCCCTGATACTTGCCGGCGTCGATAGCGTCGCGCACGGCAATGTCGGCAAACAACGGGTCACCCGCGCCGCGCACCGTGGTCACGCCGCTTGCCAGCTGCTGCTGAGCGCTGCCCTTGAGAATATGGCGCACGATGGCGCGCCCCACGGGATTATCGAGCTTCTTCATCAGCGCGCCCGCATCGCCGGCCGAGACAGGCTTGCCCGAGCCGCACAGGTGCACGTGCATATTGATGAGACCGGGCATGAGATACGCACCACCCAGGTCGATAACCTCGGCACCCGCGGGCGCCTGCGCCACAGCACTCGGCCCCATCCAGGTGATGACGCCGCGCTCAACAGTCACGGCCATATCGGGTTGCGGCTCCATATGCTCCGAACCATCCAGAATGGTCGCATTGATAAACAACGTGGAACGATCGGCAGACGCCATATCGAGCTCCTCCCTCACGATTAACTTGAACATTTGTCCATTATCACCTAGTCCCGCTGGATTGCTGCAGACGCATCGGTTAACGGAAGGAAGAGGGGATGTGGGGAGGCGGAACACGTTGCAGTCCCACCCCAGCGACAACAGGGAAATGTCTCGATCTGTAACAGGTACAGGGTTATTAGGCCCCTTGATGTTACAGATCGAGACATTCGGTCAACGTTTCACCGGCTTGTCTCGATCTGTAACAATTACGAGCTCAAACAACCTCTAAACGTTACAGATCGAGACAAAACCTCTCAGCGCCCATACCACTGGCATCTCCACTCCTCAGCCAATTCAACCTGCCGAGGAATACCCGCCAGCCTCATTTTCTCGACTAGCTTCCCCGGGCCTTTGAGTTCGTTAAACGTAAACCGAAGCACCTTATACCCGAGCATTGTCAGATGAGATTCCCGCTGACGCTCTGCCACGAATGGGTCAACCGACTCCCGACCCTCGCCGCTCTGCAAGGTGTACTTCCCCTTTCCGTCGAGCTCGCCGATGACACACGTCCCGTCCTCGAGCCGCCAAAAATAGTCGACGCGAAACACCTGGCTCGGATCGAGCGGGTCGCGAAACTCCACCTGCAGCTCCGGAACCGGAAAGCCGTACGCAATAAAGAATGCTCGGAACCGAGACTCGCCGCCGTTTTCAGACAGCCCGTCCGCATACGACGCAACCACCTGTGCCCTGCGATACCCTCGCCTGCCCTCGCAATCGGCGCGGAGGCGCTCGCACAAATCCCCACGTGATACGCCTTTCGCCCGCAGTGCAGAATCGGCAATCGCCAACCCGTAGGAGAACGGCGCACGCAGTAGGCAATCCTCCACCGTGCGCCAAAACGACGTCACCCGCACGCCATCAACATGCTCGAGTGCGCCCGCCATCTGCGGACGCAACAACCTGCACCCGCCGCTCAACGTCACCGAACAACCCGTCTTAACAAGAAAACGCGACCCAAGCAGATCATTCGGCACCTCCAGACCCCACAAAAGCGCCGCGTCATAGCCCCAAAACGCCCAATCGGGATGAAACTCTGCAAGCCCTTTGATGGTACGCAACGTTCGCTCCGCCGGCGTCAGTACACCCCAATCATGTTGAAAGCAGAACAAATACGGCTCGGGTTCCGCGATATCGTCGGTTCCAACATGACGCCGCAGCCACATGAGCTCGGCATTGTCATGCGTTGCGAGCAGCGCACCTTGCTCGGTCGCCTCCGTGAGTCGCGCGAGCATCCTATTCCGCGCCAACGTGTTGCGAGTCGTATGCTTGTACTTGAAAACGGTATTAGACACTTCCATCACCACCACATCGGACAAATGGACCATCGTCACCGTTGCCTCCGCTGATAAATGTCTTGATCTGTAACAGGAAGACCGATTTTTGGACTGTAGATGTTACAGATTGAGACATTCCCCCCAGCCAGGTGCCAAACGTCTCGATCCGTAACAGTTAGACGTTCTCCAGGACCCTAAACGTTACAGATTTAGACAAACCAGCGGCGCCCAAGCATTCGTCTCGATCTGTAACAGATAGACTGGTTTTTGTCCCCAAACGTTACAGATCGAGACAAAAGGGCAGAAGGCAAGGCAGGCGACAACCGCCCATCCTCTACCCCCATTCCTGTTCGTAGATGTTGAGGGACTTTACGTACCGCCCCTGGGCGCCCATGATGTCGCGGACCAGACGCAAGAAGAAGCTGATGCACGAGGTGTCAAAGCCGTCCTGCAGATCCTCGGGATGCACCGCACCAGGCCCATCGACCGCCGTGTCGTTCAGGCGCGCGATGTCATACAGGTAGAGCTGTCCCGCCGTAAGCCAGACATCGTCGACGCAGGCGAGGCGCACCGCAATCGCGCCGTCGTTCCAATGCTCCTTCCGCACGATATGCGGGTCGTAGACATCAAAGCGATGATCAGTGCGCGTGTCCTTCAGCACGACCATGCCGGACGCAGGATTCTTGTCCAAAATGCCAAAGCGCGAGAAATACTGCGTGTCGCGTACCTGCTCGAGCCGCTTGAGCGAGGCAGGCGAAAGCGATGCCGGCGGCTCGTCAACATACAGCTCGAGCAGCGTCTTGCCATGGCGATAGGGGCGCTCGAAGAGCAGCCAATCGGTAAATGCCATGTTGTAGGCCATGATTTCGTTTTGCGAAGGCTCGGTGCAATAGCTGAGCCACGGGTCGACAATGACCTCGAACTGTTCGCGCGCCGGCTCCAGGAATTGAAACTTCCGCAGCATCCAAAAATGGGCCATGTCGGCAATATCGTTGCCGACGGCTTCAGCCAGCTCTGCTCGGTCAAAAGCGTGGTCAGTCATGGCATCCTCCTCAAACTGATGGACCTCAATTTGAGCTTACGAGGAGGGTGGGCAGCCACGACCAGCACGGACAAAATAGGCCTCCGACTGCAAACCAGATGCTGACCAAACACTTGACGAAAAGCTTGACCGAAAATGTGCACCGCAACAAAACCGCAGGTAGACATAGACAGCCAACCAACCCTTTTGAGCCAGATGCCCGCAGCCACCACAGAAACAACAGGTGACCACAGCCCAAGAAGTCGACGAATGAACACCCACACGTCGACAAACGAACAGGCACCCCGCAAAGAGTGTCCCAGACTGCCGGCAAAAAAGGAACGTCCCCAGCTGCCGGCACTTGGGAACGTTCCTTTTGGGCCAGCCGTTGGGGACAGCCCTTGTCGATTCAGTTGTGAACAGCCGCTTTACAGCGCCAGCGCCTTGGCGACTTCGGCGGCGCAGGCCAGAGCATCGGCCATGGCGTTCGCCACGAGCGAGCTGCCGTTGCGGGCGTCACCAGCCACATACACCGGCGCAGCATCGGCAGCGACACCGTCCGCGCGAGCCGCGAGATGCGAGCCCTCGACGGCCATCACGGGCAGCGGACGACCAGCGGTGGCAACAGGCACGTTCACCGCATCGAACACACCATGCTCGGGACCGGTAAAGCCGCAGGCGATGAGCACCAGCTGCGCCGGCACCTCGTGCTCGGAGCCCGCGATGCGCTCGGGCTTGCCCGCCGACCAGTCCAGGTCGACCACGCGCAGACCCGCAGCCGCACCCTTCTTGTCCAGCAGCACCTCGAGCGTATCCACGCCCCAGGCACGCATCTCGCCGCCCATCGCAGCGATAGCCTCCTGCTGGCCGTAGTCGGTCTTCTTAACGTTGGGCCACTGCGGCCAGGGGTTGCTCGCCGCGCGCTTATCGGGCGCAGCCGGCAAAAACTCAAACTGGCGCACGCTGCGCGCGCCCTGACGCACGGCGGTACCCACGCAGTCGTTTCCGGTATCGCCACCGCCAATGACCACGACGTCCAGGCCGCGCGCGTTCACCGCGGGCTCGCCGCCATCGAGCACCGAGACGGTCGAAGCCGTCAGGTAGTCCACCGCGTACACCACACCCGGGGCATCCACGTTCGCAGCCGAAAGACCGCGGGGCGCACGAGCGCCGGCAGCCACCACGACGGCGTCAAAGTCATCGAGCTTGGCGGCAACCTTGGGATCGTTCGCATCGGCGCCCAGCTCAAACACAATGCCCAGCTCGCGCATGAGCGCCACGCGACGCTCGACCACGGACTTCTCGAGCTTCATGTTGGGAATGCCGTACATGAGCAGACCGCCCGGGCGGTCGTCGCGCTCAAACACCGTCACACGGGCGCCACGACGCGCAAGCTCCCATGCCGCCACCAGACCAGCAGGACCGGAGCCCACCACGGCAACCGTGGGTGCGCCCTCCCCTGCCGGCTCAAAGCGACGCGGGCCGCCATTTGCCCACTCATGGTCGCTGATCGCACGCTCGTTGTCATGGATCGTCGTGGGCTGGCCATCGACCGAACCCAGGTTGCACGCGGCCTCGCACAGCGCCGGGCACACGCGACTCGTGAACTCGGGCATGGGCGAGGTGAGCGACAGACGCTCGGCAGCCTCGTCCCAGCGGCCGCGGTACACCAGCTCATTCCACTCGGGAATCAGGTTGTGCAGCGGGCAGCCGCTCGGGCGTGCCTTACCAAAGCTTGCGCCCATCTGGCAAAACGCCACGCCGCACATCATGCAGCGGCTCGCCTGGGCGCGACGTGCATCGTCATCGAGCTCCACGTACAGCGGATCGAAATCATGGCTGCGCTCCTCCACGGGGCGCAGCTCGTGGGTCACGCGATCGATATCAAGAAAAGCACCGGGCTTACCCATGGCACTTACGCCTCCTTCTTGGTCGAAGCAACAGAGCTGGCAGCCACGGACGCAGCGTCCACGGCACCGCCCGCAACATCAAAGCGAGCGACATCCGCGGCACTCGCGCGACCGGTCACAATGTCAAACGCCAGCTCCTCAGCCTGCGCATGCGTCTTGCCCACGGCCTCGGCCGCAGCGACAATTGCCAGCACGCGCTCGTACTCGGTCGGAATGACCTTCACAAAGTGCTTGCTCATCGTCTCAAAGCTGTACAGCAACTTAATGCCGCGCGGGCTCTGCGTCGCGTCCACGTGCTCCTGGATGAGCTCGCGAATCTGCGCCAGCTCGCCGGCCGTCGGGGCCTTGAGCTCCACGCTCTCGTGGTTCACGCGGGCGTCGAGCGTGCCGTATTGGTCAAAGACATAGGCCACGCCGCCCGTCATGCCGGCGGCAAAGTTCTGCCCGACCTCGCCCAGGATGAGTGCCAGGCCGCCCGTCATGTACTCGCAGCCATGGTTGCCGCAGCCCTCGACCACCACGGTGGCACCGGAGTTGCGCACGCCAAAGCGCTGACCGGCCAGACCGTTAATGAAGCCGCGGCCGCTCGTGGCGCCAAAGAACGCAACGTTGCCCACGATGATGTTCTCGTCGAACTTGTAGGTCGCATGCGGGTTGGGGCGCACCGACACCTCGCCGCCCGAAAGGCCCTTGCCAAAGTAGTCGTTGGCGTCGCCGCACACGTTGAGCGTAATGCCGCGCGGCAGGAAGGCGCCAAAGCTCTGACCGGCCGAACCATCGCAATCGATGGTGATGGAGCCGGCGGGCAGGCCCTCGGGATGCGCCTTGGTCACCGCGTTGCCCAAGATGGTGCCCACGCAGCGGTTGACGTTGGCGATATCGGCGCGGAAGCGAATCGGACGCAGGTGCGCACGGGCATCGGCCGTATAGGGCACAAACAACGTGGAGTCGAGCGTCTTGTCGAGCTCGCTGTCCGCGGCCATCTGCGGCAGGAAGTGACGACCGTCGGCACCCGGGATATGGGCACCGAACTCGCAGGTCGCGCTCGCCAGCACGGGCGACAGGTCGAGCAGGTTGGCCTTGCGGTTGCCCGGCACCTCGATCTGGCGCAGGCACTCGGGATGGCCGACCATCTCGTCGATGGTGCGGAAGCCCAGGCTCGCCATGACCTCGCGCAACTGCTCGGCAACAAAGAGCATAAAGTGCTCAACGTGCTCGGGCTTACCGCGGAAGCCGCGACGCAGGCGGCAGTTTTGCGTGGCGATGCCGGCCGGGCAGGTATCCTGCTGGCAGTCGCGCTGCATGAGGCAGCCCATGGAGATGAGCGGCATGGTCGCAAAGCCAAACTCCTCGGCGCCCAGCAAGCAGGCGACGGCAACGTCGGTGCCGTCCATGAGCTTGCCGTCGGCCTCGAGCACCACACGTGAGCGCAGGCCGTTTTGCAGCAGCGTCTGCTGGGCCTCGGCAAGGCCAAGCTCCAGCGGCAGACCCGCATGCCAGATAGAGTCGCGCGCAGCGGCACCCGAGCCGCCATTGTGGCCGCTGATCAAGATCTTGTCGGCAGCACCCTTGGCCACACCGGTGGCGATGGTGCCGACGCCGGCTTCGCTGACCAGCTTGACCGACACGCGCGCGCCGGGGTTGGCGTTCTTAAGGTCAAAGATCAGCTCTGCCAGGTCCTCGATGGAGTAGATGTCGTGATGCGGCGGAGGCGAGATCAGGCCGATGCCGGGCGTGGACTGACGGACCTCGGCAATCCAGGGGTAGACCTTCTTGCCGGGCAGGTGGCCGCCCTCGCCGGGCTTGGCGCCCTGGGCCATCTTGATCTGAATCTCGAAGGCGCTGCACAGGTAGCGGCTCGTCACGCCAAAGCGCGCGCTTGCCACCTGCTTGATGGCGGAGTTCTTGGAGTCACCGTTAGCCAGCGGGGTCTCGCGACGCGGGTCCTCGCCGCCCTCGCCGGAGTTGGAACGGCCGTGCAGGCGGTTCATGGCGATGGCCATGCACTCGTGTGCCTCTTTGCTGATGGAGCCATACGACATGGCGCCGGTGTTAAAGCGGCGGACGATGTTGAGTGCGGGCTCGACCTCGTCGAGTGCCACCGGAGTGCGGCCGCTGGCATTAAAGTCCAGCAGGTCGCGCAGGCGCACGGCACGACCGGTGCGGTGCAGGCGGGCGCTGTACTCCTTAAAGGTGTCGTAGCTGTCCTCACGGCAGGCGGTCTGCAGCAAGTAGACAACCTGCGGATCGATGAGGTGATCCTCGCCGCCGAGCGGGCGCCACTTGGTCAGACCCAGCGTGGGCAGCTGATCGGGAGCCGGGCTCTTAAGGATAGCGAGCGCGGCGTCGTAGCGCTCGTTTTGCTCGCGCTCGACGTCCTCGACACCCATACCGCCCACACGGCTCACCGTGCCGGCGAAGTACGCGTTGACGAACTCCGGCGTAAAGCCCACAGCCTCGAAAATCTGCGCCGAATGGTAGCTCTGCACCGTGGAGATGCCCATCTTGGACATGATGGAGACGATACCGGCGGTCGCAGCCTTGTTGTAGTTGGCGATGCCCTGCTCGGCCGTCACGTCCAGGTCGCCGCGTGCCGCCAGATCGCGGATGCACGCATGTGCGTTGTACGGATAGATGCCGCTCGCGGAGTAGCCCACCAGTGCCGCAAAGTCGTGCGGGGACACGGCGTCGCCGCACTCCACCACGATGTCGGCAAAGGTACGCACGCCAGCGCGGATCAGGTGGTTGTGCACGCAGCCCACGGCGAGCAGCGAGGGCACGGGCACCTCGCCCGCAGCGGCACGATCGCTCAACACCACGATGTTCACGCCGTCGCGGACCGCAGCCTCAACGTCCTCTGCAAGCTGCTTGAGTGCAGCCTGCAGCGCGCCCTCGCCGGCATCGCGGCGGTACACGGCACGGAAACGGCGAGTCTTAAAGCCCACGCGGTCGATGGCGCAAATGCGGTCGAACTCCTCCTCGCTCAACAGCGGACGCTCCAGGCGAACCAGCTGGCAGGCCGTACGGGAATCCTCGAGCAGGTTGCCGTGGTTGCCCAGGTAGAGCGTGGTCGAGGTGACCATATGCTCGCGAAGGGCATCGATGGGCGGGTTCGTGACCTGAGCGAACAGCTGATAGAAATAGTCGAAGAACGAACGCGTCTTCTTGGACAGACAAGCCAGCGGCGCGTCGATGCCCATCGAGGCGAGCGGGGCCTTGCCCTGCTGGGCCATGGGACGCACGACCTCGTCGACGTCATCCCAGTGGTAGCCGAGCTTGGCCATGCGCACGGCGGCGGGCACCTCGGCGTCCTCGGCCGGCGTCGCCGCGGCAGGCCTATCGAGCGCGTCGACGGTCAGCGTCTCCTCGGCGATCCAGTCGCGGTAGGGCTTTTCCTTGGCGTAACGGGCGCGCAGCTCGTCGTTGTAGATCACGCGGCCGCGGGCAAAGTCGACCTCGAGCATCTGGCCCGGCCCCAGACAGCCGCTCGTCAGGATGTTCTCGGGGCTCACCTCGATGGTGCCCACCTCGCTTGCCAGCATAAAGCGACCGTCGCGCGTCACATAGTAGCGGGCGGGACGCAGGCCGTTGCGGTCGAGGGCGGCACCCAGCGTGCGACCGTCGGTAAAGGCGATGGCCGCCGGGCCATCCCACGGCTCCATGAGCATGGACTGGTAGGCGTCGTAGGCGCGGCGCTCCTCACTCAAGCTGTCGTTGTGGTCCCACGGCTCGGGCAGCAACATGGACGCGGCACGCGTAAGCGGGCGACCGTTCATGACCAGGAACTCAAGCACATTGTCCAGAATCGCGGAGTCGGAACCCTCGCGGTTGATGATGGGCATCACGCGCTCAAGATCATGTTGCAGCACGGGGCTGTACAGGTTGGGCTCGCGGGCGCGAATCCAGTTGACGTTGCCCTTGAGGGTGTTGATCTCGCCGTTGTGGATGATAAAGCGGTTGGGGTGCGCGCGCTCCCAGCTGGGCGTGGTGTTGGTGGAGTAGCGCGAGTGGACGAGCGCCACGGCCGTCTTGACGGCGGCGTCGTTGAGGTCGATGAAGAAGCGGCGCATCTGCGTGGCGACCAGCATGCCCTTGTACACGATGGTGCGCGAGCTCATAGAGCACACGTAGAAGATCTTGTCGCGCAGGGCAAACTCGGTGTCGGCCTTCTTTTCGATGGTGCGACGGCACACGTACAGGCGACGCTCAAAGGTATCGCCGGCGGGCGTGTCGTCCGGACGGCCCAGGAAGGCCTGCAAGATGGTGGGCATGCAGGCGCGCGCCGTCTCGCCCAGGTCGTGCGGGTCGACCGGCACCTCGCGCCAAAAGAGCAGCGGCACGCCGGCCTCGGCGCAGCCCTCCTCGAACACGCGACGGGCATCCTCTACGCCCTTGTCGTCCTGCGGGAAGAACAGCATGGCCACACCATAGTCGCCCTCTGCCGGCAGAATCTGGCCGCACTTTTGGGCCTCTTTACGAAAAAAGTGATGCGGAACCTGGAACAGGATGCCAGCGCCGTCGCCGGTGTTCTTCTCGAGTCCCGTGCCGCCGCGGTGCTCCAAGTTGACCAGAATGGACAGCGCATCGTCCAGAATCTGGTGATGGCGCTCACCGTTGATATCGGCAAGCGCGCCGATGCCACAAGCATCGTGGTCGAATTCGGGGCGATAAAGGCCCTGCTGCTGAGCGGAATCTGCCTGCATCGCGATCCTCCCCTAGATATTTAGACAGTCAGTTGAATAGGCATACTAGGAGCATCGGGGTATCGCTGTGTTTCTCACCCGTTTCGAAACAATCGCGTAACGCACGCCGGCCATCAACGTCTTGCCATCAAACGTGTACGTCAGTCCCCAAGTTCAGCTTGTAAGTTCACCGCTTCAAACATCTCAATCTGTAACAGGAGGAGCCGATTTTGGCCCCTAGATGTTACGGATTGAGATTTTCTGCAGGACGGTTTTGGTTTGTCTCGATCTGTAACACCTAGGCTCAATTTCCATCCCTAGTTGTTACAGATCGAGACATTTCGGCAGCCCCCTTTCACCATCCTATTCAAATACAACAATTTTGTTAGTCTTGGTTAACTTTTAAGCTTAAAACGGGTATCCTTTGCGGCGTCAAGCAAACGGCACGCACACCGTGCCAGATCAAGGAGGCCCCTATGGCGCACCGAGCAGACCGACAGACAATGCAACTTGTCCTTATCCGTCACGGAGAATCCGAGTGGAACAAACTCAACCTGTTCACCGGCTGGACCGACGTAGAA
This sequence comes from uncultured bacterium, assembly GCA_905216105.1. GTDB lineage: Bacteria > Actinomycetota > Coriobacteriia > Coriobacteriales > Coriobacteriaceae > Collinsella. The sequence goes on from CAJMSG010000026.1 coordinate 10,973, forward strand.
CTCACCGACACGGGCCGCGAAGAAGCCGCAGCAGGCGGTCGAGCCCTCAAAGAAGCGGGCTTCGACTTCGACGTCTGCTACACCTCGCGTCTCAAGCGCGCAATTCACACCCTCGACATCGTGCTCGGCCAAATGGATCGCGAGTGGTTGCCCGTCATCAAATCCTGGAAGCTCAACGAGCGCCACTACGGAGCGTTGCAGGGTCTCAACAAGGCCGATGCCGCAGCGGAGCACGGCGACGAGCAGGTGCTCATCTGGCGCCGCTCCTTCGATGTCTGCCCGCCGGCACTCGAACCGGACGACGCGCGCGATCCCCACACCCAGGAGCAATACCGTGATGTCGCGCCCGATCAGCTGCCCTATACCGAGTGCCTCAAGGACACGATCGCCCGCGCCTGGCCTTATTTCGAAGACGAGATTCGCCCCCAGATGCTCGCCGGCAAGCGCGTACTCATCGCCGCACACGGCAACTCCCTGCGCTCACTCGTCATGAAGCTCGAGCACCTCACGCCCGAGGAGATCCTCAAGGTCAACATCCCCACCGGCGTGCCGCTCGTCTACACCTTCGACACCGATTTCAACGTTCTCGACAAGCGCTACATCGGCGACCCGGCAACCATCGCCGCCAAGATCGACGCCGTGGCCAATCAGGGCAAAGCACACAAGTAGCCCCAACCCAAAACCGACGCGTGGCGCCGCACGGCCCAGATGCGACGTCACGCCGCCCATACACAGGAGCGCACCATGCTCAACCATCTCAAACAACACTTTGGCTCCCGACGCACCGGTGGTCACGGAGGCCTAGATATTGCGCGGCATATCGGCCCCGGGCTGCTTGTGACCGTCGGCTTTATCGACCCGGGCAACTGGGCCTCCAATATGGCCGCGGGCTCGCAGTTTGGCTACGCGCTGCTGTGGATCGTCACGCTGTCCACGATTATGCTCATTGTGCTGCAGCACAACGCGGCACACTTGGGTATCGCCACGGGCGCCTGTCTTGCCGAGGCCACGACCCGCTTTCTCCCCCGCATCGTGGGACGCGCGGTGCTCGGCAGCGCCTATCTCGCGACCATCGCCACCGCCATGGCCGAAGTCCTGGGCGGCGCGATTGCCCTTCAAATGCTCTTTGGGCTGCCCGTGCGCGCGGGCTGCGTCATCGTGGCGGCAGTATCGATGGCGATGCTCATGACGAGCTCCTACAAGCGCGCCGAGCGATGGATTATCGCCTTCGTAGGCGTGGTAGGACTCTCGTTTTTGGCCGAGCTTGCGCTGGTCAAGGTCGACTGGCCGCAGGCCGCCGCAAGCTGGATCACGCCCAGTATGCCCACTGGCTCTGCCGCGATTATCGTGAGTGTCCTGGGTGCGGTCGTTATGCCCCACAACCTTTTTCTACACTCCGAGGTCATCCAATCCATGCACTTCGAAGGCCAAGGCGAGCAAGTTATCGAAGAACGCCTGCGCTACGAGCTCTTCGACACGCTCTTTTCGATGGGCGTGGGCTGGGCAATCAACTCGGCCATGGTCATCCTGGCCGCAACGACCTTCTTTGCGCACGGCATGGTCGTAGACGACCTCGCCGTCGCAGCGGCCACGCTCTCCCCCATCTTAGGCCCGGCGAGCTCGACCATCTTTGCGGTAGCGCTGCTGTTCGCGGGACTATCGAGCAGCGTGACAGCGGGCATGGCGGCGGGAACCATCACTGCGGGCATGTTCGACGAGGAATACGACATCCACGACCGACATTCCTCGGTCGGGGTGGCGGCCTGTTTCGCCGGAGCAGTGGCGGCGTGCCTGGTCGTTCCAAATCCCTTTGAAGGTCTCATCTGGAGTCAGGCACTGCTGTCGCTTCAGCTGCCGATTACGGTCTTTGTGCTCATACGACTCACCAGTTCACGCCGCGTCATGGGCAAATACGCCAATTCGCGCCCGCTCAACACGCTGCTTGTAGGGATCGGTGCCATCGTGACGATTCTCGATATCGTGTTGTTGACAGGGATGTAATGGGGCGGGGCACCCACCCAGGCAAACGTCTCGATCTGTAACATCTAGACCCGCTTTTAATGTCTAGATGTTACAGATCGAGATTATTCCGAGGGACAGCTCCGTTTGTCTCAATCTGTAACACGTAGACCCCGTTTTCACTGCTAGATGTTACAGATTGAGACAAACGGTCGGCCGGACTCACAACAGACAGGATCGGTCAACAGCAACCGTGATCCCTTGGCGACGGAGGAAAAGGGCCCCGGCCGAGAATTCGACCGGGGCCCTTGGACAGAGCTATGTTCGGCTTTCGCCGTGTGTCTGCGAGCTACTCCTCGACGAGCTCAAACTGATCGGGACCGACGCCGCAGACCGGGCACACGTAGTCCTCGGGCAGCTCGGGCGTGTCGACCTCAACCTCGTAACCGCAAACGACGCACACGAACTTATACGTCTTCTTCTCCTCAGCCATGATGTTCTCCTCTCGAACGCGACTGGTGATGTACTTCATTTATCAGTATAGATTCTCAATAATATAATGCAAGTATTTTTAAAACATTTCTAGCCTTGATACGAGGACGCCTTCGGAGGCGTCTTGCCCTTCAGGACCTTGTGGTAGTAGTCGTAGGTGAGCGGCGTCTCGTCACTCAGGCGCTCGGCATCCTCGACCTCGCCGATAAACAGCAGATGCGTGCCCACATCTACAGTGTCGATCAAACGGCAGCTAAACAGGGCCGCCGCGTGCTCGGGCACATAGGGCATGCCCAGTGCCGTCTCGCGGGTCTCGTATTTGGCAAACTTGTCATAATCGCTGCTGGTGCGGAACCCAAAGTTACCGATGTAGAGCATGTCGGCGGTCTGATCGATCACGGTCAGCGCGAACGCTTTGGCCGATGCGATGACGCCCGAGGTGACGTTGTCCTTGTTCACGGCAACCGAAATGCGCGGCGGCATGGACGTCACCTGCACCGCAGTGTTGATGACGCAGCCGGCGCGCAGCCCGTCTGCCGCGGCGCTCACCACGTACAGACCGCTCGGCATGGTAAAGAACGCAGTTTTGTCCATAACAATCACTCCCCTAACCCGGGTTGGAACCTCATGGATGTATGTACCCACAAAAAAGGCGGCGCCCATAACGGACGCCGCCTTTGAGACATATGTGTCAAAACAGTATAAGCAAGATGAGACGCCCGCAGTTGCGGTGAAATAGGGACTGAATAGCCCCTCAAACAGGCAAAACAGTCCGTATTCCACCGCAACTTACACAGAGCGCCTAGCGATTACGCTCCTTAAGTGCGCGGTCAATCTCGCGCTGAACATCGCGCTTGGCCATATCCTCGCGCTTGTCGTAAAGCTTCTTGCCGCGGCCTAGGCCCAGCAGCAGCTTTACGCGGCCGTCGGTATTAAAGTAGAGCTCCAACGGTACCAGCGCATAACCACGGTTACGAAGTTTGCCGTCGAGAAAGTCAATCTCCTTGCGGTGCAGCAGCAGACGACGACGGCGATCCGGGTCGCGGTTCCACACGCCACCATGGCTATAAGGGTGAATATGCAGACCCACGAGCCAGCACTCGCCGCCACGAATCAGTGCAAAGGTATCGGTAATCTGGCACGCGCGCTCGCGAATCGACTTGACCTCGGTGCCACTCAGCTCAATGCCGCACTCAAAGGTCTCATCGATAAAGTACTCGTGGTGTGCCGAGCGATTCTTGGAGATGAGCTTGCGCTCGCGCTTACTGGGCATCGCCGGCCTCCTTGGCGCCATCGGCGTTTGAGCCCGCGGCGTCGCGCTTTGCCTTGCGCTCAGCATTGAGCTCGGCGTCGCTCTCGCGCACCAGTTTGATAATCGCCGCGCAGGCCTCCTCGCCCACCAAGTCGCGAGCACGCACCGTCAGGCGCGTCGCCTCCTGCTTGTCGCCGTCGCTTGCAGCATCGGTCGCGCACATAATCAGGCAGATGGCAATCTCGGCCGAAGGCGAGGTCGGCACGCCTTGCAGGGCCAGTTCGCCCATCACATGGTCGTCGCTCTCATCGGCGGCATCCGGATAGGCAGTATGGATCTTGTTGAGCAGGCGCGTCGTATGTGCATCGCCAGGGGCCAAGCGCAGCGCCAGACGCGCGCAACCCACGGCCGCCGAGACGTTCTCGGTCTCGGGCTCAAGGAAATAATGGCCCAAGTTGGCATAGGCGCGGGCGGCACACTTGCCGTCGCTCGCACGCTCTAGCACCGAGAACGAGAGCGATGCCCATTCCTGCTTGTCCTCGAGCGCACGGAACAGCTCGGCCAGATCCAGGCGGTAGTTGCAGTTCATGGGGTCCCAGCGCACGGCCTGCATCAAGGCGTTACGAGCACTCACATAATCCTGCTGGCGAATGTAGGCATACGCCATGTCGGAATACAGGCGATCAAAGGGCACCTCGACCTGCACGAGCTCGCGCGGATCCTTTTCCACGCGGCGATAGGCCAAGCGCTCAAACTTGCTATCGAAGCTAAAGTATTGGCGCTTCTCCTCCGTCTTGCACTCGGCATCGATATACTCCTCGGCGAGCTCAACCAGACGCTCCAGCAGCGGCGTCGCCGTGGCCAGGTCGCCCTGCGCCAGATAGTTCTCGGCATACGTGATGTCTTGCAAGCTGATGGGCAGATCCATGGCTACTCCTCGATCTGAGCGAAACACGGCAGGCGCCGTATATACGGTCAATACACAAAACCCGGGTCTCTTACGAGGCCCGGGCGTTCAATTTTGGTAGCCCGTACCAGATTCGAACTGGTGATCTCCGCCTTGAGAGGGCGGCGTCCTAAACCGCTAGACGAACGGGCC
>CAJMSG010000027.1:0-15726 GCA_905216105.1 uncultured bacterium
CATGTGTCCGAGGAGATCGACGCCTTCGACAAGCTTAAGTTTGAGGGCATGTTCCAGCAGCTTTCGCCGGGCGGTGCCATCTCCTATGTCGAGGTTCCCAACATGCAGGACAACCTCAAGGCTGTCATTCGCGTGATGCAGTACATCTACGACAACATCATGTACGCCGAGCTCAACACCAAGAGCGACTACTGCCAGGTGTGCGGCTACGATGGCGAGATCAAGATTGTCGAGGACGATGGCAAGCTGGTGTGGGAGTGCCCCAATTGCGGCAACCGCGACCAGGAGAAGATGAACGTCGCTCGTCGTACGTGCGGCTACATCGGTACCCAATTCTGGAACCAGGGTCGAACCGAGGAGATCCGCGACCGCGTGCTGCATCTCTAATACCGCTCCGGGGCTGAACCGAGAGGGCCGCTTGGGCTTTTGCTCGCTATTTCGGACAGTCCTGCGCAAGACGAAGGCCACATTAAGTGGCCTTCTTTGCGTGCGGAACTCATATCGAGCAAAAGCCCAAGCGGCCCTCTCTGTTCAGCCAGGTTGATGTAGCTGAGATGCAGCATGCGGTCTGCTCACTCCTCGAAGTTCTTAGCGGAAATAATTTGAGCTGCAGCTGCGATTTACTTGCGATGGCGGTTGAGCCGCAACCCAGTTTTTATTGGATCTCGAACCCTATGCTCGATGTTCGCTTCGTTCATTGAGTTACCCTTTGCATGAGGCCGGGACATATCGTCCCGCCCGCAGTTTCGCAGGCCGAAGGCCGAGAATGTTTGAGGACGGGATGATATGTCCCGGCCTCCCGGGAGAGTTGCTTATGAACTACGCGAACATTAAGTATTTCGATATTGCTGATGGGGAAGGCGTTCGTACTTCTCTGTTTGTGAGTGGGTGCCGTCGTGGGTGCAAGAACTGCTTTAACTCTGTTGCGTGGGACTTTGCTGCGGGTGAGCCGTTCGATCGCGCCGTCGAGGACAAGATTATCGAGAGCCTCGACCATCCCTTTAACGACGGTCTGACGATTCTGGGTGGCGAGCCCATGGAGCCCGAGAATCAGGCGGGGCTTGTTGACTTTATAGAACGCGTGCGTGCGGCCTATCCTGTGGGGTCGGGCAAGACCATTTGGTGCTTTACCGGCGATGTGCTCGAGGAGCTTATGCCGGGCGGTTGCCACCATACCGAGGTCACGGACCGTATCCTTACCTGCCTCGATATCTTGGTGGACGGTCCGTTCGTTCAGGATCTGTACGATATCTCGTTGCGCTTCAGAGGCTCGAGCAATCAGCGCGTGATCGATATGAACGCTACGCGCGCCCGTGCTGAGCGCGAGGGCGTTGCGCTTTGTGATGCGGTTGAACTTTGGCGTGATGATCCGGTCTATTCGACCCATACTATGTAGCTTGTGGCCGATGCCGGAGGGCGTGGTACCATAGCGCGAACGCAAAATCGGAAAAGTGAGGCCCAGATGGTCGATCAGGAAAAAGTCGAGGCCGCCATTAAGCTGTTGCTTGAGGGCATAGGCGAGGACCCAACTCGTGAGGGCCTGCTGGAGACCCCGGCGCGCATTGCCCGTATGTATGGTGAAATCGCCGGCGGTATGGACCAGAGTGCCGAGGAGCACCTGTCCAAAACCTTTGCCGTCGCTTCGAACGATTTGGTTATCGAGCGCGACATCACGTTCTACTCGCTGTGCGAACATCATCTGCTGCCGTTTTACGGCAAGGCTACCATTGGCTATATCCCCAACGGCCGTGTCGCAGGGCTCTCTAAGCTTGCTCGCACGGTTGAGGTTTATGCCCGCCGTCTGCAGCTGCAGGAGCAGCTGTGTGCGCAGGTTGCCGACGCCCTCATGGATTATCTCGCTCCCCAGGGAGCGATTGTGCTCATGGAAGCTGAGCATATGTGCATGACCATGCGCGGCGTGCAAAAGCCCGGCACCAAGACCGTGACGCTCGCTCGCCGCGGCGTCTTTGAGACCGACCCCGCGCTCGAAGAGCGTTTCTTTAGGATGCTGGGACGCTAACTATGAGAGTCGTCAACGACTTTACATCGAATACTGACGAGGGAACGCCGCGTCGCGGTTTTATGGCTTCGGGCCTGGCGCCTTTTGGCGTCATGCCTCGCATTGATTACATCTGTGCCAACGGTCTGTTCCGGCGGCACCTGGGCAACATTGCACAGTTGGAATCGGGTCGCATCTTCTGCCGTCACGGTATTGACCATCTGCTCGATGTCGCTCGCATTATGTGGATCAAGAATCTCGAGGAAGAACTCGAATTTGACCGCGAGGTCATCTACGCTACGGCACTTCTTCACGATATCGGCAAAGATGAACAGTATGAATCGGGTATATCCCATGATGTTGCAAGCGAGCGCGTCGCTGATGCGATTCTCGGTGGCATGCCCGATGACGTGGCGTTTGAGCCGGCCGATGCCGCAGCCATTAAGACGGCCATTCTGGGCCATCGAAAGCTGCGCGTGAACAGCCAACCGCTTGAGCGTTTGCTCTATGCAGCCGACAAAGCGTCGCGCGCCTGCTTTGCATGCCCCGCGCGCAATGCTTGCAACTGGAGCGATGATAAAAAGAACCTGTCGATTCGCGTGTAGTTAGTTTGCGCGGTCGGGGTTCTAAACGAAGGAGACGATCGCGATGAGCAACAAGAAACTGCCCGAGAATGCAACCAAGACTGAAGGCGCCGAGCTCGCCCGCCGTGGAAGGGGCGAAATATCCACCGCAACGGCGGTGCCCCACGTGAGCTATGACGATTTGCGCCATGCCGATCGTATTGTCATTGACGGCCTTGAGGTTTTTGCCAACCACGGTGTATATCCCGAGGAGAACGCGCTGGGTCAGAAGTTCGTCGTTTCTCTGGTGCTCTATGCCGACCTGCGCGCGGCGGGGGAGCACGATAACCTGGACGCCTCGATTGACTATGGCTCGGTGTGCCACGATGTCGATGGCTATCTGCGCGAGCATACGTTTAAACTTATCGAGGCGGCAGCCGAGGGTGTGGCCCAGATGCTGCTGCGCCGCTATCCCTCGCTGCTTGGTGTGCGCATAAAGCTCGATAAGCCGTGGGCTCCTGTTGGCCTGCCCCTGGCAAGTTGCGGTGTCGAGATCGAGCGCGTGCGCTAACCGGTTCTAATACGTCTCTATGGGTGGCTGCTTGAGCCGCTGCGACAGAGCTCTATTGTTGGGGCAGTACGTGTCGAGCAGGGCGTGAAACCGCTGATTGTGGCTTGGCTCGAGCAAGTGGACGAGCTCGTGGGCGACAACCATGTCGAGACACTCGATGGGATAGGCGGCGAGCTCGCGTGCGATGCGAATGGCTCCGGTCTTGGGCGTGCATGAGCCCCAACGCGTTTTCATGCTGCGCACGGAAACGCGGGCCACGGTGACGCCCATTGCGATTTCGTACGCGTGCACGATGTCGCGTAGCGCTGCGGTGACCTCGGTCGTATAAAGCTGGCTGATGTGGGCTTGGAGCTCGTCGGACGTTAGGCCGTCGAGGATTGCGCGCCGCTTGGCCTGTGGGTCTTCGTCCGTTTCGTCGGTACCCATAAAACTTGCGAAGGTAGCCTGCTTGGGTCGCGGTGCGGGTGATGCAAAGTTGTGATCGAGCGCATCCTGTACCGTGATGGGCTTGCCCCAAAGTGCAATGATGGACGAGGGACTGAGTGGCTCTCGCGCTGCCGCCTGACGTTGCTTGCGCTGGGCAAGTCGGCTGACAATCCAGGCGCTGTTGCGCTTCACAAATGCCTCGATGCGCTCGCGGCTGGCGCCGAGCGGTGCGCTGGCGTGGACCTCACCGCTTGATGTGACGCGTAGGTTGAAGTTTTTGACGCGCTTTTTGGTAACGACGACGGAGATGGGCGTCCCATCCGGCCGGGATACAGAAATCGTAAACTGCTGCGTCAAAAGCGGTCCTTCAGATTGGGGACGGGCCGGCATGTCGACCGTTCGGCATACCGGCCCGCTCAAGGGATGTGAAATTAATAACGCTCAAAGAAGGCAAGCGCGTTGTCGCTGCAGAGCTTTTGCATCACGGTCTTGCCAAAGTGCTTGGAGAGCATGTTCTGGAATTCGGGCATCTTGCTGGCATCGGAGAGGAAGTCGGGTACCTTGGCGCCGTCCCAGTCGCCGCCGAGCGCGATGGCGTCCTCGCCGCCCAGGTCGAGCCAGTGCTCGATATGGGCGGCCAGCTGGTCGAAGGTGACGTCTGCGGCGGTCTTGTCGGTTACGTCGTTGGATAGGAACTCGCTGCAGTAGTTGAGGCCGACGATGCCACCCATGTCGCGAATGGTGCGGAACTGGTCGTCGGTAAGGTTGCGTTTGACGTCGCAAACCGCACGGGAGCTGGAGTGGCTGGCGACGAAGGGGCGCGTGGCGTGGGCGACAACCTCGTCAAAGCACTCATCGTTGAGGTGGGAGACGTCGAGTACCATGCCGGCGTGCTCCATCTGCGTAAGTGCCTCGATGCCGGCGGCGGTGAGGCCGGCGTGGGTATCGTGCCCGCTCGCGAGCGGTCCCTGCGCGTTCCAGCTGAGTGATGACATGAGTACGCCCAGGCTCTTGAGTACCTCGATCAGTGTGGGGTCCTCGGCAAAGAACGTGGCGTTTTCGATGGTGTGGATGCAGGCGACCTTGCCGTCCTTGAGTGCAGGGCGAATGTCAGCGGCGCTGCGTACGTTGACCATGCGGTCGTGGTTGAGCATTGCCTGGCCGCTCATGTGCGCCATGATCTGCGCCTGGAAGCGCGCGGCGTGAGCGGTGGGAATCTCGTCGGGGACAAACGTGGCGAAGCACTGTGCCCACGGCGTGTTGCCGATCTTTGCGAGCGAGATGGCGCAGGCGTTGCCCTCGATGAGGTCGAAATCTTGCGGATGCGTTTCATCGCCGGGGAAATAACCGTCGGTGCCGGCGGTAAAGCGCAGGTCGAGATCGAGCGTGGCCCAGCCGATGCGGTCGGCGGTGTCGCAGTGTAGATCAAATACGGGATATGCCATGGTTCCTCCGGTTGCAGCGTTTCTTTGCAAACTGTCATTGAATTGTATGACTAGGGTATAGTTAGCGCCATATGTTCATGGCGGCCCGCGTTGTGCGCCGCCCTTATTACGGAGGTTACCATGTCCAACCAGGGCAAGAAGGTCAAGACCCATTATCGCGGCACGCTCGACGACGGCACTCAGTTCGATAGCTCCTACGATCGCGGCGAGCCGCTGGAGTTCACCTGCGGCGCCGGTCAGATGATCAAGGGCTTCGACGCCGCTGTTGTCGACATGCAGGTGGGCGAGAAGAAGACCGTGCACATTCCTGCTGCCGATGCCTACGGCGAGCACAATCCCGAGATGGTCCTGACCTTCCCGGCCGAACAGGTTCCCAACATCGAGCAGATCGAGAAGGGCATGAAGCTTTTCCTGTCCACGCCGAGCGGCATGCCCGTCCCCGCCGTTGTCATCGACGTGACGCCCGAGGCCGTGACGCTCGACGCCAACCACGAGTTGGCCGGCAAGGACCTCAACTTTGATATCGAGCTCGTCGAGGTCGAGGGCTAGAGTATGCCTGAACGCTTGGTTTCGACGACATGCTTGGGAAATCTCAACGATCCGTCCTATGAACTCCTGCTTCGCCGGAAGTTGGGCGGCGTCTTTGAAGTTGACGAGCTATTGCTCGATTGGGACCAGGCCGATGCCCGCACATTTGCGGGCGTAACGGAGCTGGGGCGCACGATCGGTGTTCGGCTGGATACTGCCGACGGCGGTCGTCTTGCCGATGGCGACGTGCTCGCCATTGACCGTTCGGGCGTGGTGCCCGTGGCGGTTGTCGTGCGCCTGCGCAGCGCCGAGGTTTATTTGGTCGAAGTCGACCGCATGGATCCGATTGCACTCGCGCATGCGTGCTGGGAGATTGGCAACATGCATGCGCCGCTCTTCCGAGGCGACTCGGATGAGCATACCGTGCGCATGTATACGCCGGTGCAGCCTGTTTTGGGCCGCATACTCCGGGGTGTCGAGGGTGTTCGGCTCTCGGTGGTCACACGCGAGCTCGATGCCAGCCGACGCTTTGCATCGAGCGCGGCGGATGTCGTCGTGAGTATGGCTCCCGACTTTACGATCGTAAAGAAGGCGCGCGGTTAACGTGCGTATGAGTAAGACGGACTTTGAGAGGCAACCATTCAAAGTCCGTCTTACTGTTGATGAGGTGCTTTGGGGGAAAGCATATGGGTCTTGAGGGAATCAAGCTGATTGCATGCGATTTGGACGGCACGTTGCTGCATCCGGGGGAGCGCGAGCCGCGTTCCGAGGCCTTTGAACTTATCGATCAGCTGCATCGTCGCGGTATCGTGTTTATGCCGGCGAGCGGCCGTCAATATGCGAGCTTGCGCTACCTGTTTGCCCCGGTGGCCGATGAGCTCGCCTATGTATGCGAAAACGGAGCCCTGGTGATGAGCGAGGGGCGTGCCGTTGTCAAGCGTTCCATGGAGCGTAGCCTTGCTATGGATATCGCGAATGCCGTGGTTGCGTATCCCCATGCCGACGTGACACTTTCGTGCGAGGGACACCTCTACACCATGAGCGGCAACGATGCGTTCGTCGACCATTTGCGTTATGAGGTCCACTGCGATGTGGCGGTGGTCGACCGTCCCGAGGACATCGACGAGGACGTCATTAAGATTGCCTTCCAGACGCCCGAGGTGGATCAGCCGGCGGCCCTGGAGTATTTCGAGCGCCTCTTTAGCGACCGAGTCGATGTCATGACATCGGGAACCGAATGGACGGACTTTATCGGTTTCGGTTCGGGCAAGGGCTCTGCGCTTGCCGATTACGGTCGTGCCCTGGGGATTTCGCCCGATGAGATGATGGCGTTTGGCGACAATGAGAACGATCGCGACATGCTCAACGTCGTGGGCCATCCCTATCTGATGGAGAGCTGCAACCCCACCATGCGAGGCATCAACGACCGCGTCCGTTACGTGCGCACGGTCGAAGAGGAACTGCGCCGTCTGCTCGCCGAGTAGGTTTTCGGGACATACCTAGAAATCTACTTTTTGCTGTAGCGGATGGGCAAGTAGATTTGCGGGCATGCCACTAAGGGCTACCGGCAGTCGGGGCAGAGACCCTCGAAGATGGTGTAGTGCGACGTGACGTGCCAGCCGATTTGCTCGGACGCCTTGGCGTCGAGCTGGGCATCGAAGGGGAGCGGTACGTCGATGACGCGGCTGCATGAGGTGCAGATGATATGCGCATGCGGCTCGATCGTGCGATCGAAGCGACTGCCGCCGGGCGTCTTGATGGAGAGGATCTCGCCGGCGTCGGCCAAGAGATTGAGATTGCGGTAGACCGTACCGCGGCTGATTTTGTCATCCTGCGCGCGCACGACGTTGTAGATTTCGTCGGCGGTGGGATGGTTATAGCTTTGGCGCACGGCGTCAAGAACCAGCTTTCGCTGCCTGGTATTCCTTCTTTGCACCGCCATGCGCCTCGCCTCTTTTCTATCAACGGTCGTAGGTAAATGATACCGTATTTAGCACACAATACTAATAACGAGGACTGAAACCGTCCTCATTGGCAAGTGGGGCTCGGGTCTGGGCGTCTACGAGGCGAAAACGCGTCCCCATGCGCTCGTAGGAGGTATGAAGCGCCTCGAGCTGAGACACGATGTTTGCCGGCGTGCCCTGTAGCTCCATCTCAACCGAGCCGTCTTCCATATTGCGCACCCAGCCGGTGAGGGAGCGCGCCTGTGCGAGGTTGGTGTTGGTGAAGCGGAAACCGACGCCCTGGACCTGTCCCTCCCACCGCAGGAAATAGCGCTGCGGGGCGTCTTGAGTGGCCCCGTCGCTTGCGAGCACAGTAAGCCTGCGGCGCAGCTCGAGCTCGACGTTTGACGGTTTTTGAGGCTCTCGACTGCCGCTGGTGACGCTGGAGAAGAACGTATCGAAGAAGCCCATCGCTATGCCTGCTTGCCTGCGTCGGCCGGGAAGGTTATGCCGGCCTGCTGGCGCACGGCATCCATGATGCGCAGTGAGACGAGCGTGACATCGCGGTAGTGGCCAAGCTCGTGACGTCCCGCCGGGGTCTCCCAAATCTCTTCCTTGACGTTATCGATGCCGCCGATGGCGGTGATAAAGTCGGCAAGTTCGTATTCCATAGTGTTGCTCGATTTGGGCAGTTCGAGCACGCGGCCGTTGTCGCCCTGCTCGCGCGGCGTTTCGGTCGCCGACCCGCGCACGACATCGCCGCGGTAGTCGATGCGTACGTTGCGGGGCGTGGACAGATGGTCGATCTGGATGGTGCCGCGCTCGCCTTCGATCTGTGAGGGCAGCAGGTCATTCGTAATCTTGGAGTGCGCAAGCTCGACGGAGATGCGCCCGCCGCCGTAGGTGGCAAGGATGGAGCCACAGCCGTCGATGGGGCCGTGCGTGAGCTGTCGCGTGGCGGGGTCGAGTAGCGTAGTCATGCTGGTGAGGCCGGAGGGCATGCCGAAAATCTCGACCATGGGCTCGACGGTGTAGACGCCAATATCCATGAGGGAACCCGATGCCATGTTGCAGTCGAAGATATTGGTGGCGCGTCCCGCGAGAATCTCGTTGTAGCGCGAGGAATACTTGCCAAAGCGCAATGAAGCGCGGCGGATGGGGGCGATCTCGCCCAGAACGTCCTCGATGGCGTGGAAAGCGGGGTCGTGGAGCGGACGCATGGCCTCGAGGGCCACGATGCCTGCGGCCTCGGCGGCGCGGAAGACCTCGAGCGCCTGCGCCTCGGTGGCGCAGAAGGGCTTCTCGACGATGACGTGCTTGCCGCCGGCGATGCAGGCAAGGGCCTGCTCGTAGTGAAGCGCGTTGGGGCTGCCGATATAGACGGCATCGACGTCGGCAGCCGCCGCGAGCTCGTCGAGCGAGGTGAAGTTTCGCTCGCCACCGCGCTCGGCGGTAAAGGCGGCGCCGCGATCGGCATCGCGCGAGAGCGTGCCCACAAATGTGGCTTGGTCGTTGGCGTTGACGACATGGATGAAGTCGTCGGTGATCATGGATGTGCCGATGGTCGCGATGCGCAGCATACGTCCCCCTTGCGTTGTTTGGTCTACACGAATGAGTGTAGCGCGTGGGGACATGGGAAACGCGCGAAAACGCCGCTAGAGGTCGCTCTCGTTAAAGCCGGTGTCGATATCGAGGTTGCTGCCATCGGCCGCCGTGGTGGCAAGCTCGTCGCAGCGCTCGTTGAGCTCATGACCGGCGTGGCCCTTAACCCAGATGAACTCCACTTTGTGCTTGCTTTTGGCGGTGAGCAGGCGCTCCCACAGGTCGCGGTTCTTGACGGGCTGCTTGTTGGCGGTTTTCCAACCGCGCTTTTTCCAGCCGTCGATCCAGTGCTTGTTAAAGGCGTTGACGACGTACTGCGAGTCGGAATGGACTTCGACCTCGCAGGGGCGGTTGAGCGCCTCGAGCGCCACGATGACGGCCATGAGCTCCATACGGTTGTTGGTGGTCTTGGCGTAACCGCGCGAAAGCTCGGAAGTGAAGGTCTTGCCGGCGGGGTTGGTGTATTTGAGCACGGCGCCGTAGCCGCCGCGTCCCGGATTTGATCGGGCCGAGCCGTCGGTATAGATGATGACCTTCACGGGCTTCCTTTCGTTGGGTACGTTTCGTGTGAGTGACCATTGTAGCGCCATGCCCGCCGGGGGCTAGCAATCTACGATTTCTACCCCGTCTTCCGACAGTTGGTTGGCATGGATGATGCGGTTGAGTTCGTCGAGGTATTGCTGCAGCAGGGGAGAGGGCCTGCGATCGTCATGCATGATGTAGCCCACATGCATCGTTGGGGCGTCTGCCAAGGGGATCGAGGCCATGCCCCACTGCATTTCGCTGGAGAGGACGCCGGTCGATAACGCATAGCCGTTCGAGGTGATGAGCAGGTTGGTGAGCGTCCCACGGTCGGATACGCGGATATTGCGGTTGCAGGGAATATAGCTAAACGGTTCCTCGGCGTAATAGAAGGAATTAGAGGTGCCCTGCTCAAAGCTATAGCGCGTATAGGGCGTGAGGTCGGCAAGCGACAGCTGCGGGCGGCGGGCGAGCGGGTGGCGTTCGCTGACGAACACGTGGACTTTCGCATCAAAGAGGGGATGAAAGCTCGCTCGGGCATCGGTAAAGGCCTTCTGCAAGACACGGGTATTAAAGTCGTCCAGATAGAGGATGCCGATATCACTGCGAAACGCACGTACGTCGTCGATGATCTGCGCCGTGGTGGTCTCGCGCATGATGAACTCGAACTTGCTGTCGCGGCAGCGCTCGACTACGTTGACAAAGGCCTCGACCGAAAACGCGTAGTGTTGGGCCGAGATGGCGAGGCGGGCCTGAGGTGTACCGCCGTCCTCGTAGCGGGCCTCGAGCATGTCGGCCTGCTCTACGACCTGGCGCGCATAACCCAAAAGCTCGGTGCCGTCGTTGGTGAGTGCAACACCACGGCTAGAGCGCGTAAAGATTTCGATATGAAGTTCCTGTTCCAGGCTTTTGACGGCGTTTGAGATGTTGGACTGAGCGGTATAGAGGCGTTGAGCTGCGGCGTTGATCGAACCGGACTCTGCCACGGCGATCAAAAAGCGAAGCTGCTGGAGGGTCATCGGCGCCCATCCTTTCGAGTGTTATCTACAAAACCGATAACAGGTTAGCGCTTTTAAGTGATTGACCGAGCGAAGCAATGCCCGTACTATTCAAAACACACAAAGGCGGTAGGTAATTAAGCCAACCACGGAACCGGGATGCGAAAGGAGGCCCGCATATGAATTGCTTGCCAAGACGAATGCCGGGCTCCTGTTTGCGCCCGTTGGCGTGATCAGGAGACAGCGACTTACTTCTCTCTAATTTATTTACTTTTGTTCGATCAAGGAGATCATCATGAGCCAGTTCATCAACAATCCCGAGCACACCTTTGGTTTCGATACCCTGCAGTTGCACGTTGGCCAGGAGGGCGCCGACCCTGCATCCGACTCCCGTGCCGTGCCGATCTACCAGACCACGAGCTATGTGTTCCGCAACTCCCAGCACGCCGCCGACCGCTTTGGTCTTGCCGACGCCGGTAACATCTACGGCCGTCTGACCAACTCCACCCAGGGCGTCTTCGAGGACCGTATCGCCGCACTCGAGGGTGGCGTGGCAGGTCTTGCCGTCGCCTCTGGCGCTGCTGCCATCACCTATACCCTGCAGGCTCTTGCCCAGGCCGGTGACCACGTGGTGGCTCAGAAGACCATTTACGGTGGCTCCTACAACCTGCTGGAGCATACGCTCTCCCAGTTTGGCGTCGAGACCACGTTTGTCGATGCCCATAACCTGGAAGAGGTCGAGGGTGCCATCAAGGACAACACCACGGTCATTTATCTCGAGACGCTCGGCAACCCCAACTCCGACATCCCCAACATCGACGCCATCTCCGAGATCGCCAAGAAGCACGGTCTGCCGGTTGTCGTCGACAACACCTTCGGCACCCCGTATCTGTTCCGTCCGCTGGAGCATGGTGCCAACATCGTCGTCCACTCCGCAACCAAGTTCATCGGCGGCCACGGTACCTCGCTGGGCGGTGTGATTGTCGACGGCGGTAACTTCGATTGGAAGGCGAGCGGAAAGTACGCCCAGATCGCTGAGCCCAACCCCTCCTACCACGGTGTTTCGTTTGCCGAGGCTGCCGGTCCCGCCGCCTTCGCGACCTATGTCCGCGCTATCCTGCTGCGTGACGAGGGCGCCTGCATCAGCCCGTTCAACGCCTGGGTCCTGCTCCAGGGCACCGAGACTCTGTCGTTGCGCGTTGACCGTCATGTCGAGAACACCAAGAAGGTCGTTGAGTTCCTGACTGGTGACAGCCACGTCGCCAAGGTGAACCACCCGAGCCTGCCCGAGCACCCCGACCATGAGCTTTACAAGCAGTATTTCCCCAACGGCGGTGCCTCGATCTTTACCTTTGAGATTAAGGGTGGCCAGGAGGCAGCTTGGAAGTTCATCGATCATCTGCAGGTGTTCTCGCTGCTCGCCAACGTGGCCGACGTCAAGTCGCTCGTCGTGCACCCGGCTACCACCACGCACTCCCAGCTCTCTGCCGAGGAGCTCGCTGAGCAGAACATCACGCCCTCCACGATTCGTCTTTCCATCGGTACCGAGAACGCCGAGGACATCATTTGGGATCTGAAGCAGGCCTTCGCCGCGCTGGACGAGTAAGGCGACTTGTGCAAGGACCCCTTGCGACTCGATAGGTATAACTGCATAAAATGCCTGCTCAAGGCGCCTGTGCGAACAATGGTTGCACAGGCGCCTTTTTTGCATAGGAAGGGCGCTGTTACAGGGTTTTTGGCATGCTTTATGCAATCGAGATGTGGAAAACTCCTGTTGAGAGGATGTGAGTTTTACGCAATTGACGTGCGCCTTTTGAGTAAAACCGCAGGTCGCGATTTGCTCGGGGTACTATGCAGCGCGATCGAATCACACGCAGCTCAAACGCAGCAAAAAACGCACTACGGAGGTTTCCAGCTACATGAGGATCGATTCACGAAAACCGAAAGCCGCCGCCCTTTCCGCCGCTCTGACCGTGGCACTTTTGGCGGGCGCCGGCGCAACTGATGCCCACGCGGCAACACTATCCGATACGGTTGGATCTACGCCGTCCGAGGCGACGCTGGTGCAGCCCGTCGACTACCGCGGCGACGGTTATGGCTCTATGCAGGAGTGGAACGCCTCGATGGGGGCAAAGCGCGATTCCCTGGAGATGCGCGCTCAGATCATTATGAATATGTATGGCGACTATGCTACCGATGACGAGCGCGCTGTGTTGCAGGGCTGCATCGACGGTGCGGGTAGCCTGTTGACGATGGGGGAGGTCGACGCCAAGTCGACCGAGCTCGACGAGCTTCGCTCCACGCTTGAGGATGCCAAGCGCGAGGCGCTCGAGGCTGCCGCAGCCGAAGCCGAGGCCGCTGAGGCCGTTCAGACTTCGTATTACAACGCCGGCTCCGGCTCGTCTTACACGTCCGCTGCGTATTACGCGAACGGCTCGGGCCTGACGCGTTCGAGCGGTGTCAATAACTATAACGGCCGCCGCGAGACTTACTACAGCAGCAACGTGTTGTATCACCACCGCACGGGCGAATGGACGCAGGATTCCGAGGGCTTTTGGCGCGATTCCGATGGCTACTACGTCGTGGCCGCGGGCGATAAGGCTCAGGGCTCCACGTTTACCGGATCCAAGGGCGAGTGCAAGGTCTATGACTCCGGCTGCGCTGCCGGAACCACCGATTACTACACTGGCTGGTAATTTTTCTGCATCACGGATATTTGGCGGACGGGCGTCTTTACCGAGCTTTAGGGCAACGTAAGGACGCCCGTTCTATGTATGCGCTTGAGCTAACAGAGCGCTTACCGTGGCAGTACGCCGCGCATATGGGCGCGGGGCACACTAGTTCATGAGAAATAAGGTCTTTCTCGTGGAGGAAGTGGTCTTGTGAACGCTCGAGATATCGCCGTTGCCGCCGTTGCATTGACGCTTGGTTGCCTTGGTCCTACGGCCGCGCTCGTCGCGGGCATGCAGGGGTCTTGTGGGGCTGCCTCTATCGTGGTCGGCGGGTTGATCGCGGCCGCGCTGCTGGGAAGTGCGGGTGTAGTCCTTTGTCGCGACGATGAGGACTAGGCGTCGGAGTCGCAACGCTAACTGTTGTGAGGTTGCCGCCGGTCATAGACGAAGATGAAAGCCGCCGCAGGGGAAAGGTTCCCTTGCGGCGGCTTTGCTGTTGAGTCTGTTGACGTGGTGAGCCGGGCGCTACCAGCTTGCCTCGATATCGCGGATGCGCCGATAGAGCCACTCGTTTTGCGGTGCCTGGATATCGTGCTTGGCCGCCAGACGGCAGATGGTGCCCGCGAACTCCTCAACTTCGGTTTTTCGTTGTGCGATGCGGTCCTGCGCCATCGAGGGCATACCGGCGGGGTCGATTCCCTCGATGAGGTGCACCATCTGCGTCAGGTCTGCCTCGGTCAGCTCAACGCCCTCGGCGTTGGCGACTGCAAGCGTCTCGCGCATGGCGGAAACAAAGCAGCGACGCTGCTCGGAGCCCGGCTCCGTGGCACTTCCGTAGGTCCCGCCGTAGGCCATACAGGTCTGGTTGATGCCGTCGTTAAGCATGAGTTTGGCCCACATGCGGTGCGCAATGTCGCTCTCGACGGTATGGGCGATGCCGCAGCGTGTGTAGAGCTCGTCGATGGCGGCGACGGTCGCGGGGTTGGTGCCGGCTGCCGCACCAAAGCGGATTTCGCCAGTGTTGGTAAAGGTGAGCGCGCTGTCGAGGAATACGGCGTCCATGCCCTGGCGGATACCCAGGACGGTGTGCTTCCAGCCAAAGCGCTCGGCAATCTTTTGTTCGCTTGTAATGCCGTTACACAGCGAGGCGATGAGCGTGTTGGGTCCCACGACGCGCTCCATAGTCTTGAGTGCCACATCGAGTCCAGTCGTCTTGACTGTAAGGATGGCCAGATCGGCGGGCGTTACCTCGCTGGCGCGGACGGACTTGAGCACACAGGGCTCGCCGTTGACGGTGAGCGCATCGCCCGCGTGACGCTCAAAACGTGCGTCATCCATAACGTATTCGACGGCGTCGCTGCCGAGCGCCCTGGCGATCATGCTGCCGTAGAGCAGGCCGACGCCGCCCTTGCCGATAAAGGCGACCTTGTTGATCTGCATATGAATCATCTCCCCATATAAAAGGCGCCCGCGTGGGGGCGCCTGATGGATTGTATGCCGCCAGCGCACCTTGTGCATGCAGGGTGGCGATTTTTAAATGAATGGACGCGTGGAGCTTACGCTGCGGGGCAGACCGCGAAAACGCGTGCGGGATATCCAACGCCATCGCGCACCTTGGGGAAGGTGCAGAAGATGACAGCACCTGTGGCGGGAAGTTCGTCTAGATGGTCCATGACCTCGATCTGATAGCGGTCGACCGAGAGGATGTACTGTTCGCCGGGGTAGGGGTAGGGGCGTCCTCACGCGTGGTCACGCTTGCCTCCTTTCATCGGGCTTTTTGCTGATGTTAAAGCGGTGTCGTGACGGCTCGATTTCTGCTACGTTACGATACGTTCTCGATTGCGATTCTAATGTGTTTCGATGGCGTGGCCGTTGTGTTTCGCCTCATTAAGGCTTCGAGGGGAGAGGAGGGGCAGTGCAATATCGCGTTGACCCCAAAAGCGGCAACCGTATCTCGGTGCTGGGACTGGGCTGCATGAGGTTTCCCGGTGCGCCGGGACACCCCGATGCGAAGACGGCCGATGCCATCATTTCCCGTGCGGTGGAGCAAGGAATAACCTATCTGGACACGGCCTATCTCTACCCCGGTAACGAAGCTTGTGTGGGAGCTTCGCTTGAGCGCCTGGGTCTGCGCGACCGGATTTTGCTTGCGACCAAGTTGCCGCACGCTTCGTGCAAGTGCGCAGAGGATTTCGATCGGTTCTTCGACGAGCAGCTGCGCCGTTTGCGGGCTGACCATATCGACTATTACCTTATGCACAACATCACCTCGCCCGCGCAGTGGGAGCGCGTGGTAGCGTTGGGTATCGAGGACTGGATTGCGCACCAAAAGGCTGCGGGGCGTATTCGCCAGATAGGTTTTTCGTACCATGGCAGTGCGGCGGACTTCCTCACGATGCTTGACGCGTATGACTGGGATTTTTGCCAGATCCAGTACAACTACGCTGGAGAGCGCTA
>CAJMSG010000028.1:0-15694 GCA_905216105.1 uncultured bacterium
AAGTGCTGCGAGCTGCTGGGTGAGATTCTCGAGAACGATTCGGTGACAATCTACCATGTTTCGGGCGGGGCATTTGCGCGCCTGGTAGCGGCGAGCCCGGCGATTTCCAACAATGTGCCGCGCTCGCTCTCGCTCGACGACCTTGCGCCCGTGCTCCAAGGCTCGATCTCTGGTTTGTGGGTGAACCGCGCACTGACGCCGGGGCTTCCGATGTTTGGCTATGCGATCGAGCGCGATGGAGCCCCCGCCGTGTTGATCTTTGTGCGTCACGTGGCCGAAAGCCAAATGACCCTGTACTACCAAAACCTGTTCCGCATCCTGTGCGGCCTGGTGGAAAGCGCGCTGGGACGCGCCTTCGATTACGAGGCCGTGGCGCAGGATAAGCGCTGCGTTGCCGGCACGTGCGTGCTCAACCACGATGCCTTTGGCCGGGAGCTTGCCGCCGAGCAAGCGCTTGCGGACAACAAGATGGGGAGCTTCTTGCTCCTGCGCGTGGTGCCGGGCATGGAGCCTGTTGGCGAGCTGGTCGGCGCCATTGGGTCGGCGATTCGCGAGAGCGATGCTGCAGGCCTGGTCGATGGCGACACGCTTTACCTGCTCATGCGTCAGGCGACCGAGGCCGACCTTCCCGTTATTTGTGCGCGCTTGGACGCCAAGCACATTACGGTGGAGCCCGTCGACAGCGAGGATGTTGTGGCCCTGCTGCAGCGCATTGCGCCCGCTGGCAACGGTGAGGGGGAGGCCGCTTGATCTCGCTTGTCGTTGCTGCCGTACTGCTATTACTTCATGCGCTGGTTTGTCTGGTGCTGTGGACGCTTATGAAACTGGGCCTGTTGCCGGTTCGCGGGCACATGCTTGCCGTGATGGTGCTCGTACCGCTGTGGGGCCCGTTGCTCGTGGCACTGCTCTCGGTGCGTAGCGCGGTGTTCGGTAACGACCTTAAGGACGCCACGCTGGAGACGCTGCGCATTAACGACGACATGCATCGCAGTATGCTCGTTCAGGGGCGCGAGGGCGATGATGGCGTGGTGCCGCTCGAGGAAGCACTGATCGTCAACGACCCGGGCGACCGCCGCCGTCTGATGCTCTCCATGCTTACCGAGGATCCGGATGCGTACCTGGCACAGTTGCAGGCAGCAAAACTCAACGACGATGTTGAGGTCGCGCACTATGCCGCGACGGCGGTTGCGCAGATTTCCAAGGAGTCCGACCTTAAGCTGCAGCAGTTGGAGCGCGCGTTTAAGTCTGATCCCAGCTCGCATAACCTGGATGCGTATTGCGACTTTTTGGGCGCCTATCTGGACTCAGGTTTGGCAGAGGGCCGCGTGGCACAGATTCAGCGTCAGCAGTATGCACACTTGCTCGCGCGTCGTTGCGAACGTAAGGACGGGTCGGCGCTGCGCATTCGCTATGCCACGGCGCTGGCCGATGCCGACGAGATTGATAAGGCAGAGGACGTCGCCAGCCAGCTGGTGATCGATGCACCAGACGAGCAGGACGTGTGGATGCTCTGCTTGCGCTTGGCTGTGACTCGTCGCGATGGGCAAGCGGTACGGCGTGTAATCGACGCGATCGACAAGCAGCATGTGTATTTGAATGCCGAAAATCGTGAGAGGCTGGCATTTTGGCGTGAAGGAGAGGAGGCCCGATGAGCGTGGTGCAGCATATCCGCGAGCGTGCGGGCCATTTTCGCTGGATGGGACTGCTCGTGGTATGGGCGGTCTTTATCGCCATGGCCGCCGTGCTGTTGATCGAGCGTGCCGGCGTGCAGTACAGCGCCGGGCAGCATAAGCTGGGCATGCTCGCTGCCAACGACGCTGCGCCGGCAAGCTCGGCGATGTTTGGCCAAAAGCCCACGTGCTTGGTTATTACCGACTCGGGCCAAGATGGCGTCGAGGACGTCAAAGAGCAGTTTGACCAGATTCTGCTCGACATGAAAATTGCCCACCGCGATGTGGATATTGCCACCGATGGTGTTGATGCGATTCCTTCCCTCACATCCTTCGACCGCGTCATTTTACTGATGCCTTCTATCGATGGGCTCGGTACGCACTTGAGCGACATTATGAGCTGGGTGAGCGCCGGTGGTTCTCTGATGCTCGCCATGACGCCGGACAATTCCAGCTACTTGCAGGCAATCGGTCCCAAGCTGGGTATCGATTCAGCCGGCTACGAATATGCGATGGCCGAGAGCATCGTGCCGAGCGAGGACTTTATGATTGGCGGCGGCCAGCGTTATGAGTTCTCGGATCCCTTCGAATCGTCCCTCTCGGTTTCGCTGCGTGAGACGGCCCACGTGTGGGCTAAAACCGGCGACTCGGGTACTCCGCTTATTTGGTCGAGCGATTGCGGCAGCGGGCGTACCGTGGTGTGCAATATCGGCATCTACGACAAGGTCATGCGCGGTTTCTATGCTGCGGCGGTGAGCCTGCTGGGCGACGCCACGGCTTACCCGGTCATCAACAGTGCCGTCTTCTACTTGGACGACTTCCCAAGCCCCGTTCCCTCGGGCGATGGTACCTACATCAAGCGCGACTACGGTCTTTCTATCGCCGATTTTTATGCCAAGGTGTGGTGGCCGGACCTGCAAAAACTCGCCCAGCAATACGACATTCGCTTTACCGGCGTGATGATCGAAAACTACGAGGATGCGGTCAACCAGACTGAGCCTGCGCGCCAGGCCGACACCGCGCAGTTCCGCTACTTTGGCGGCATGTTGCTGCAAATGGGCGGCGAGCTGGGCTTCCATGGGTATAACCATCAGCCGTTGGCCCTCTCGGATACCGACTACGGCACGCTGTATGACTATAAAACATGGAAGAACAGGGACTCCCTGGTCGCGGCGCTCAACGAGCTCATCGCCTTCCAAGACGACGTCCTGCCCAATGCGCACGGCTCGGTCTATGTGCCGCCGTCGAATATCCTTTCGGCCCGCGCTCGCAAGATCATTGCTGAGGACGTGCCGCGCATTAGGACCATTGCCAGTACGTATTTTGAGGACGGAACCGACCTGCCCTACGTGCAGGAGTTTGGCGTGGCGAGCGACGGCATCGTGGAGCAGCCGCGCATAGTATCGGGTGGCATGGTCGATGACACCTATATGCGCCTGGCTGCGGTGTCCGAGCTCAACATGCACTACGTGAGCACGCACTTTATGCATCCCGACGATCTGCTCGATCCCGACCGCGGCGCCAAGGAAGGTTGGGAAGTCTATAAGGGTGGTCTGACCGATTACCTGGACTGGCTGACCAAGTCCGCTCCCGATCTGCGCCACCAGACGGGTTCGGAGTGCTCGGGTGCCATCCAGCGTTTTTCGTCCTTGACGGTGAGCGTGGATACGAGCGACGATGCTTGGACGCTCAACCTGGGCAACTTCCATGACGAGGCTTGGCTTATGTTCCGCGCCAATAACGGCGAGCCGGGTACGGTGTCCGGTGGCGAGCTGATGCACCTGACGGGCAACCTGTACTTAGTCAAAGCGACGGACAAAACCGTGACGATCGAGCGCAAGGAGGGCGGCGACCGATGAGAATCTGCTTGGTGCTCGAGGGATGCTATCCCTACGTGCACGGCGGCGTGTCCACCTGGATGCACGGCTACATCACGGCCATGCCCGAGCACGAGTTTGTGCTGTGGGTGATTGGCGCGCATGCCGAGGACCGCGGCAAGTTTGTCTACGAGCTGCCCAAGAACGTTGTCGAGGTGCACGAGGTGTTCCTGGACGATGCCCTGCGCCTCTCGGGCGAGCAGGAGGAAGTCGACTTTGACGTGCACGAGCGTGAGGCGTTGCGCCGGCTTGTGTCGCTCTCCAACCCCGACTGGGATGTGCTGTTCGATATCTTCCAGCGCCGCCGCGTCCATCCCCTCTCGTTTTTGCAGAGCCGCACGTTTATGGACATCTTCCGCGACGTGTGCCTGGCCGAGTACCCGTATACGCCGTTCGCCGACGCCTTCCACACCATGCGTTCCATGCTGCTGCCCGTGCTCTATCTGCTGGGTAGCGAGGTGCCGGTGGCCGATGTGTACCACGCCATCTCGACCGGCTACGGCGGCCTGCTCGCGAGCCTGGGCTCCAGCGTTCACAACGCGCCGGTATTGCTGACCGAGCACGGCATCTATACGCGCGAGCGCGAGGAGGAGATCATTCGCGCCGACTGGGTGGTGCCCTCGTTTAAGGACCGCTGGATCCGCTTTTTCTACCTGCTTTCTGAGGAGATCTACCGCCGCGCCTTCCGCGTGACGAGCCTGTTTCACAATGCCCGCAAGACGCAGATCGATATGGGCTGCGATGCGGACAAATGCCTGGTTATCCCTAACGGCATCCAGTTCGACCGCTTTAAGGACATTCCCTTAAAGCCCGATGACGGCTGGGTGGACATTGGCGCGGTGGTGCGCCTGGCGCCCATCAAGGACGTTAAGACCATGATCTATGCCTTCTTTGAGTTGCATGAGCGCCTGCCCAAGGTGCGTCTGCATATTATGGGTGGCGTGGACGACGAGGAGTATGGAGCCGAATGCCATGCGTTGGTGCAGACATTGGGCGTGCGCGACTTGATTTTTACCGGCCGCGTCAACGTGGTCGAGTACATGGAAAAGCTCGACTTTACCATTTTGACGAGCATCTCGGAGGGACAGCCGTTGAGTGTGTTGGAATCGCTGGGCGCGCGTCGCCCCTGCGTGACGACCGAGGTCGGCTGCTGCCGCGAACTGCTCGAGGGCGCCCCCGGCGACGAGTTTGGCGCGGCCGGATTCGTGAGCCCGCCCATGTATCGCAAGGGCTTGGCCGATGCCATGGAGCGCATGTGCGCGAGCCGTGCTCGCCGTCTGGAAATGGGGGAGCGCGGCCAGCGTCGCGTGGCGACCTATTACCTACACGAGCAGATGCTCGCCAACTATCGCGCGCTGTACGACGAGACGGCTCGTGCGTTTGACCTGTCCAGAGAGGGGGAGTAGCCGTTGGCCGGAATCGGTTTTGAGCTCAAACGCCTGTTTAGACGCAAGGGTCTGTTTGCCACGATGCGTGCCTACGGCTACGCTGGCATTGTGTGCACGGGCCCCATGCTGCTGGGTGTGCTGCTGCAGGTGGGTATCTTGGTGCTGTGCGGTCTGTGGGGCGTGGGCCGCGCCAACCAGGACTTGCTGGTGTGCATGGTGACCTATACGCTGCTGGCGTCGCTTACGCTCACGAGCTTTTTCTCCATGCCGGTCACGCGCTTTTTGGCCGACATGCTCTTTGCCGAGCGCGAGACAGAGATCCTGCCCTCGTTTTGGGGCTCCAACGCCATCATGCTCGTTGCGGGCACGGTGCTCTACGGCGTCTTTTTGCTGTTCTCGGGCGCCACGCTGTTGCAGGGGCTGCTGTGCCTGTGGCTGTTCAACATTATGATCGTCAACTGGAACGGCATGAGCTATCTCACGGCCATCAAGGATTACCGCGGCATTCTGTGCAGCTTTGCCGCGGCTATTGGCGTGGCATGCCTGTGCGCCCTGGCCGCGCTGGCGCTGGGGTTGCCGCCGGTCGAGGGCCTGCTGGCCTCGATCGCCCTGGGTTACGGTGTGATGCTCGCCTGGGACGTGGTGCTGCTGTACCGGTATTTTCCTCAGAGCGATCGCAGCCCCTGGCTCTTTTTGCGCTGGCTCGACCAATTTATGCCGCTGGCGCTCACGGGCCTGTTTACCAACCTGGGGCTCTTTGCGCACCTGGTGATTATTTGGGCAGGGCCCATTGGCGTGCAGGTCAAAGGCCTGTTTTACGGCGCGCCCTATCATGATGTGCCGGCGTTGCTTGCGTTTTTGACCATTCTGGTCACGACCGTCAACTTTGTGGTGTCGGTCGAAGTCAACTTCTATCCGCGCTACCGCGACTACTACAGCCTGTTTAACGACGGCGGCGTGGTGGGCGACATCGTGGTGGCCGAGGAGGAAATGCTCGCCACGCTCAACCGGGAGCTGCGGTTTTGCGCGCTCAAGCAGCTATTTGTGACGGCAGCAGTCATCTCGCTCGAGACTACGGTGCTCTCGGCCCTGCCACTCGGCTTCAACAACCTAATGCACGGGTATTTCCGCACGCTGTGCGTGGGCTATGGCCTGTATGCCGTGGGCAATACGGTGATGCTTATCTTGCTGTACTTTACCGACTACAAGGGCGCCGTGCTTGCCTCCGGGCTGTTCGCGGGCGTGGCGGGGCTGGCGACCATCGTCTCGCTGTTCTTTCCGCAGCAGTTTTATGGCTTTGGCTTTTTGCTCGGCGCGGCGGTGTTTTTTGTTGTGGCGCTCATGCGGCTCGATACCTATACCGCCAACTTGCCGTATCGTATTCTGAGCCAGCAGCCCATTGTGGCGACCGACAAAACGGGTCGCTTTACGGAGCTGGGCTGCTTGCTTGACCGTGCCGAACAGCGCTACGAGGAACTGCGTCTAGAGGGCGAGCCGCATGGTGTGTTTGAGCGCACGGTGGTTCGCGTGTATCGCAATCGTTGGGGAGGTCCTGATGACCGATAGGATGATATCGCGTCGCCGCTTGATTGAGGCGGCTGCCGGCACTTTGCTGCTTTCGGGCTGCTCTTCGCAGGACGAATCCTCGACAAAAAAGACCAAGAAGCAGGGCAAGATTAAAAAGGCCGATGCAGCTAGCGAGACCAAGCATCTTCGCGACAAGGACGAGCTGTACGAGGTTTACGACGACTCGGGCATCGTATGCATGTACCTGACGGTCTCTCGCGGCAACAGCTCCGAGAATACCGATCATAGCTGGGCCGAGATCAATACCTACTCGGTCTACGACTATGCTGACATGGGCGTGACGCGCTATCAGGTTATGGGCCTGCTGCAGCCTGGCGATGATAAGGGCCCCGTTGCTGGCGAGGTCGGCTATGGCGAGGAGGCACCCAACGCCACGGTGCAGGTGCGCGGTCAGACGTCGAGTACCTATACGCAAAAGAACTACAAGGTGGAGCTCAAAAAGGGCAAGGGCACGTGGCGCCAGCAGCGCGCGATTGCGCTCAACAAGCACATGGGCGAGGGCATGCGCTTTCGTAACAAGATGGCCTACGATCTGATCCGTGGCATTCCCCAGATGATGGGCCTGCGCACGCAGTTTGTGCACTTATGGGTGTGCGACCAGACCGAAAAATCTAACGACACCTTTGAGGACTACGGACTGTTTACGCAGGTCGAGCAGCTCAACAAAACGGCGCTCAAGGCCCACGGACTGGATAAGAACGGGCACCTGTATAAGGTGAACAGCTTCGATTTCCATCGCTTTGAGGACACTATTAAGCTCACCGATGACCCCGGCTATAACCAGACGGCGTTTGAGGGCATGCTCGAGATTAAGGGCGATTCGGACCATACCAAGCTCATTGAGATGCTCGATGCGCTCAACGACGATACGCAAAAGATCGACGATGTGCTCGACACCTACTTCGATACCGAGAACCTGGTCTATTGGATGGCGTTTCAGATCTTGACGGGTAATTGCGATACGCAGAACCGTAACTGCTATCTGTACAGCCCGCTCAACTCAAATACCTGGTACTTTTTGGATTGGGATAACGACGGCATGCTGCGTAAGCTTGAGCTGAGCCTGAAGGGGTTCTCGGACTACGCGAGCTGGGAGCGCGGCGTGAGCAACTACTGGGGCAACGTGCTGTTTAACCGCGCGTTGCGCAACAAGTCGTTCCGCAGCGAACTCGATAGCGCCGTCAAGGACCTGCGCTCGTATTTGACCGAAGAGCGCCTGAGCAAGATGGTCGAGCATTATCGCGAGGTCACGGAGCCGCTCGTCTTTGCTGCGCCCGACCTGGAGAATCTGCCCGTGACCAAGGACGAATACGAGCAGATTGCCGCGGCGATTCCTTCCGAGATCGAGGAGAACTATAAGAGCTTTCGCGAGAGCTATAAAAAGCCTATGCCGTTCTACATTGGCGTGCCGCAGACCGATAACGGTAAGCTGCGCATCAACTGGGATGCGTCCTACGACTTTAAGGCGCGCGACATTCGCTATACCGTGGAGCTTGCGCACGATTACGCCATTACTGACGTGATCTTTAAGGCCGAGGACGTGCTGCTGCCCGAGGTGACGTGCGACGCGCCCGACACC
This sequence comes from uncultured bacterium, assembly GCA_905216105.1. Lineage (GTDB taxonomy): Bacteria > Actinomycetota > Coriobacteriia > Coriobacteriales > Coriobacteriaceae > Collinsella. The sequence continues at coordinate 8,102 of CAJMSG010000028.1, forward strand.
GGCCAGTACTTTGTGCGTGTGCGCGCCACCAACTCCGACGGCTATACGCAAGATGCGTTTGACTACTACGTGACCGATGACGGCAAGCAGTACGGCATGAAGTGCTTCTACGTGCAAGACGGCGGTAAGGTCGTGGAGGACACGTATGAGGAGGGCTAGCGCGCTGCTTGAGCGCCTGGCGGCCCCGCCTGCGCGTGCTACGCAGGAGCGCTACCGCCACGAACTCAAATATCTCATTAACGAGGGCGAGCACGCCGCGCTTGCCTGTCGCATGTCGCCGGTCTTTAAGCTGGACAAGCATGCACGGGCGGGCGGTTACACCATCCGCAGCCTGTATTTTGACGACTACTGCAACTCGGCCTACGAGGAAAAAGACGCCGGTATCCTGATGCGCAAAAAGTATCGCGTGCGCATCTATAACGGCAGCGACAAGGTGATTAAGCTCGAGCGTAAAAAGAAGTACGGCAGCTGGATCTACAAGGAGGATGCGCCGCTCACCCGCGACGAGTTTGAGCAGGTCCTCGCCGGCGACTATGACTTTTTGCTTCGCAGCCCGCATCAGCTCTGCCGTGAGTTCTATATCGAGTGCATCTGCAACATGATGCGCCCGCGCACCATCGTGGACTACGAGCGCGAGCCGTGGGTGATGGACGAGGGCACCGTGCGCGTTACGTTTGACATGAACGTGCGTGCCGCGGTGGGTAGCTTTGACATCTTTGACGCGACGTTGCCCGCGCTGCCGGTCCTGGAGCCCGGCAAGCTAGTGATGGAGGTTAAGTTTACCGAGTTTTGCCCGCAGCTGGTGCGCGATATGGTGCCGCCGGGCGCGGCCGAGCTTACGGCGGTCTCCAAGTACTGCCTGTGTTACGAAAAGACCGCCTACCTGCGCGGATTTAATTACTGGGAATCGGATTTTGAGAACCGAGGGGATATTTAGACCATGAGCACCAGGGACTTTTTTAAGAACTCCGTCTTGGAGGCGTTTGGTCAGGTCGACCCTGCCAAGATCGGCCTGTCGCTGCTCGTGGCGCTTGTCATGGGCATCCTGATCTATTACGTGTACAAGCGCTTTTTTACCGGCGTGGTGTATTCGCGCAGCTTTGCCGTGACGCTCGTGGGCATGTGCGTGCTCACCTGCATGGTCACGCTCGCGATCTCGACGAACGTGGTCATCTCGCTCGGTATGGTCGGTGCTCTGTCTATCGTCCGCTATCGTACGGCGGTCAAGGACCCGCTCGACCTGTTGTATCTGTTTTGGTCCATTACCACGGGTATCACAGCGGGCGCCGGCATGTACGCGCTCGTAGGGCTTGCGGCGGTGGTGATCGTCGTGATGATCGCCGGCTTCGCTACGCACCAGGACAAGGCGCGCGTGTACATGATGGTTATCCACTATACGGGTCAGACCACGGGCGACGACATTGTGCGTGCCTTTGGCCGCACCAAGTTCACCGTTAAGTCTAAGACCATGCGCGGCGACAAGGTGGAGATGGCCGTCGAGGTGTTCTCGGACGGCGTGGACATGCCCTATGCCGACGCCATCCGTGCGCTCGACGGCGTGGAGGACCTGACGCTCATCCAATACAACGGCGAATACCACGGATAACTTGGTTCCGGCGTTTTAATAAACGCCGGACCGCTCGACGCTGCGCGGGCATCTGCTCGACCAGGAATTCTATTTACTCAATTTGCTGGCAAGGCAGCTATCATGGTGCTTGTGAATTCGTTGTCAGGGGTGCTCGTGGTAAAGATGAAAGATGTGGCCGAGCTGGCGGGCGTTTCGAGCGCCGCCGTCTCGCGCTACCTCAACGGTGGATATATCTCGGCGGACAAGGCCGAGCGCATTAAGCAGGCGATTGAGCTGACCGGATACGTACGGTCCAGCCAGGCTCGCGCGCTGCGCACCGGCTCTACCAAGCTCATCGGCGTCATCGTGCCCAAGATCAACTCGGAATCCGTGAGCCGCATTACCGCCGGCATCGGCCAGGTGCTCGGTCGTCGTGGCTACCAGATGTTGCTTGCCAATACCGACAATGCCCCCGATCGCGAGCTCGAATACCTCGATTTATTCCAAAACCACCCGGTCGATGGCATTGTGCTGGTAGCAACCATGATTACCGACGAGCACCGTCGGGCGATTGAATCGTGCCGCGTGCCCATCGTGCTGATCGGTCAGAATGTTGAGGGCGCGGCTTGCGTCTACCATGACGATTACGAGGCTGCCTTTGAGCTAGGCCAGGCGCTCGCGGGTCGGGTAGATGGCAAGATCGCCTACATTGGAGTTACTGAAGAAGACCGCGCGGCTGGTTATGACCGCCGTCGCGGTTTTGAGGCCGGATTGCGCGCCGCGGGCAACCCGCTCGATGCCGCCTTAATTCGCCTGGGCTCGTTTACGCTCGACTCGGGCTATGGTGCGGCGCGTGAACTGCTTTCCGTCGACCCCGATGTTTCGTTTATCGCGTGCGCGACCGACACCATGGCGGCGGGCGCGCTGCGTGCCATCGATGAGGTTCGCGGCATGGGCGAGGGTATACACCGCGTGAGCGGTTTTGGCGACAACGCGTTTTTGCGCGCGCTGACGGGCGGCATTCCCACCGTGCATTATGGCTACCTGACCAGTGGCGTCGAGGCGACCAATATGTTGCTCAACACGCTCGATGGCGTGGAGGGGGAGAGCGGTCTCAAGACGCTCAAACTCGGCCATCAACTTATGAATGTCTAGGCTTTGGGCATGTCTGCCTGCCTTTGAGGCCCCTGTTTTTGCGGTAAAACTACCATTCGCCGGCTTATTCCTACCGTTCACCCTACTATGAAAACGATTACAGACATATGAAACTGAAAACGATTACAGTGTAAGTGTCAAAGGTGGTCGGGTGCGCATGCACCCGTTGGAGGAAAGGGAAGTCATGGACTACCGCAAATCAGCCCAAGAGGTGCTCGACAACATCGGTGGCGCCGGCAACGTTGTTTCGGCCGCACACTGCGCCACGCGTCTGCGCCTGGTGGTTGCCGATAACGCGAAGGTTGACAAGGAGGCCCTCGAGAATATCGACGGCGCTAAGGGCGTCTTTGAAGCCCAGGGCCAGCTCCAGATTATTTTTGGCACTGGCACCGTCAATAAGGTCTACGAGGAGTTCATCGCGCTCAGTGGCGTCGAGGCTGCCACCAAGGCCGAGGTCAAGGAGGCCGCGGCGCAGCAGCAGAACATCTTTATGCGCGCCATTAAGGTACTCGGCGACGTCTTTGTCCCCATCATCCCTGCCATCGTGGCCTCGGGTCTGCTGCTGGGCATTATGAGCGCCCTCAACTTTATGGCCTCCAACGGCTTTATCGCGCTCGACACCAATAACTTTATCTACAAGATTGCCGACCTGGTCTCGGGCACGTCCTTTGGCATTCTGCAGATCCTGATCGGTTACTCCGCCGCTAAGGCCTTTGGCGCCAACCCGTATCTGGGCGCCGTTGTCGGTGGTGCGTTCATCAACTCCTCGCTACAGAGCGCCTACACGGTTGCCTCCGAGGGCGTGCAGACCATGGTCAACGTCATCCCCGGTGTGTACAGCTTTGAGTGGGTCGGTTATCAAGGCCACGTTATCCCCATCGTCATCGCCTGCGCTATTCTGGCCTTCCTCGAGAAGCGCCTGCACAAGATCGTTCCCGAGATGTTCGACCTCTTTGTGACCCCGCTCGTCTCGGTGTTCGTGACCGTGCTCGTGACCCTCGTTGCCGTCGGCCCCATCTTCGTGTGGGCCGAGAACGCCATTCTCGGTCTGATTCAGGCCCTGCTCACCCTGCCCTTTGGCATCGGTTCCTTTATCGTCGGCCTGTTCTATGCCCCCACGGTCGTTACCGGTATCCACCAGATGTACACCGCCATCGATCTGGGCCAGCTCGCTCAGTACGGTGTGACCTATTGGCTGCCCATCGCCAGCGCTGCCAACATCGCCCAGGGTGGTGCCGCGCTCGCCGTTGCCTTTAAGACCAGCGATGCCAAGATCAAGGGCCTGGCGCTTCCTTCGGCCCTGTCCGCCTTCATGGGCATTACCGAGCCTGCCATCTTTGGTGTGAACCTGCGCTTCTTTAAGCCCTTCATCGCCGGCTGCATCGGCGGCGGTTGCGGTGCCCTGGTCTGCGCGCTCACTTCGCTGGCTGCCTCCGGCACGGGCGTTACCGGTATCTTCGGCATCCTGCTGTGCCTGGCCCAGCCCGTGCAGTACGTGATCATGTTTGCGGTCGCCGCGCTGGTTTCCTTTGCCGTCTCGTTTGTCCTATACAAGGACGAGCCCAAGGCTTCCGAGCAGGCGTAGGATTCGCGTAAACAAAACGCCCGCAGGCTCCATCCTGTGGGCGTTTTGTTTATCTGGAACCCTTGATTTAAGCGTTCGTTGATTTAATTCGATTGGATACCGACATGTCTAACGCACTTCAGCGCGATCTTGCCAAGCTCGTTGCCAACATGGATGCCGCGGCCGCCGAGCGCGGTCATGGGCCCTATGCTCAGCATTTTCATATTATGCCGCCCACGGGCTGGCTCAACGACCCCAACGGGCTTTGCCAGGCCGATGGCGTGTTTCACGCATACTTCCAGTATGCTCCGTTTGATGTGAACGGCGGCGTCAAGATGTGGGGTCATGCCACGAGCCGCGACCTTATGAACTGGGAATATGTTGGCGCGCCGCTGCTTCCCGACGAGCCGTTCGACTGCCATGGCGTGTATTCGGGCTCGGCATTGGTCGAGGACGGTCGCATTCGCGTGCTCTATACCGGCAACGTTAAGCTCCCCGATGCGGACGGTGTCTATGACTACGTCAACACCGGTCGTCGCGCCGATACCGTGTATGTCGAGAGCGCCGATGGACAGACGTTTAGCCAAAAGCGCGTGGTGCTGGCGTCGGAGGACTATCCCGAGGATCTGACGTGCCACGTGCGCGATCCCAAGGTGTGGCGCGATGAGGCTGGTCGCTATCACATGGTGCTAGGCGTGCGTCGTTGCGTTGACGGGCCGCATGTCGAGAGCCGTTTTTGCGCCATGCATGGCGAGGGCGCCGGGCGCGATGTGGGCGAGATCCTGGTGTATGGCTCGGCTGATATGCTGAACTGGGAGCTCGAGAGCCGTGTGTCTACGCCCGAGCGTTTTGGCTTTATGTGGGAGTGCCCGGGATACCTTGAGCTTGAGGCCGATGGTGGTGTGCCGGCGAGGTGGCTGTCCTTCTCGCCCCAGGGGCTCGAGGGTGGTCGTTGGGACCGCGGCAACGTATACGCTGCTGGCTACATGCCTGTAACGGGCGACATTGCCGGTGGTTACGGTGCCTATGAGCTGGGCGAGTTCCGCCTGTGGGACGCCGGTTTTGACTTCTATGCGCCGCAGGAGTTCACGGCCGAGGACGGTCGCCACATTCTGATCGGCTGGATGGGCATGCCCGATGAGCCAACCTATGGCAACGCGCCGACGCTGGTGGCGGGCTGGCAGCACTGCATGACGGTGCCGCGTGAGCTTACAGCCGGTGCTGGCGGCGTGGTGCTGCAGCAGCCGGCGCGCGAGATCGAGCGCCATTATGCCTCGGTGCGTGTGGGGGAGGGCTCGTTGGAGGTTGCCGGCGATACCTGCTTTGACGTTGTTGTCGACGGTGGTGACGATGCGTTTACCGCGACCGTTGATGGCGAGCTGAAGCTGGCGTTTGTGCCCGCCAATGGCGAGCTGCCCTCGCGCTTTGAGATGCGATTTACCGATGAGGGTCGCGCTTCTGCCGGTTGCGGTCGTACCGTGCGCTGGGAGCCCGTCGACGAGGTCCGTAACGTGCGCATTGTTGGAGATGTCTCGTCGGTCGAGGTGTTTGTGAACGATGGCGCGCTCGTGTTTTCGACGCGCATCTATCCCGAGACCTATGGCGTGACCGTTGACGCTCCGGGTGCGAGCGTGACCTATCATACGCTCAACATCTAGTCGATTCGTCGCATATCGGCGCTATACTGCAGCCGTTGCCCACGATGCGGGGAACACCCGTATCGTGGGTTTTTGTTTTGAAGGGACGGTACCGTATGGGCGTACAGCAGCTAGAGGAGGCCTGGGCTGCAAGGGCCAGCGCGCGTGGGGCGCGACTGGTTGCGACCTCGCATGTTCCGGCGGCGCTGTCGCGGCTGGTGATTGTGCGTTCCGGTGATCGTCTGGTTGCCTTTGCGGACGACTTTGCCGATGCGTTTGCGCACGGCTTTGATGCCTGCGACGTGGCTATGGTGGGGGAGCCGTCGGCTGCCGCGTTTGCTGCTGCGTCCGAGGGCTTTGATGCTTCGTTTGATGCCGAGGGGCCGCACCTGTGGTGGTTCGTCAATTCTATCGGCGGGTTTGGTCTGCGTGTGCCCGATCTGCGCGCGTTAGGCCGCGCAGCGCGTGAGGCTCATGCGCTGCTCGTGGTGGATAACACCGTGGCCGGCCTCTTTGGGTGCGATCCGCTGCGTTTGGGTGCCGTCCTGTCGCTTGAGGCACTCGACCGTGTGTGCGCCGGTAAGGCTCCTCGCAAGCTCGTTGCCGTATCGGTCGCACGCTCGCAGCTCAAGCGCCATCGTGTGGATGCTGCTGCCGAGTGCGCGCATGCCCTGCTTGAGGGGTGCGGAATGGCCGCGCTCGACTTGTCCTCCGTTGAAGCTGAGGTTCTAGAGTACGGGCTCGACACGCTCGACACCCGCATGCAGGCGCACTTCGATCGCGCCCGTGCGCTGGCTGAATATTTGGCCGCGAACGAGATGGTGCGCAACGTGCGCTATCCCGGGCTGAGCTCGCATCCCGACCACGCGGTTGCAACGGGAATCCTCGAGCACGGCTTTGGCCCGGCAGTAGAGTTCGATCTTATCGAACGTAGCGCGGGCGAGCTGATCGATGCTTTGCCTGGGGAGTTTCGCACATCGCCCGCAGGCGGCGCAACAACGCGCCTTTCGGCCCCACGCGGCAAGCAGGGGAGCACCGTTCGCCTCTTCACCGGCACCGACAATCCCTTGGCAGTAGCCGCAACTCTAGACGCCGCCCTCCGCAAGTAGCTAATTTGGGACGGGGCTTTTTTAGCTACCCAATGTCAATTTTTGGCTATGAGTCATGAATGCTCTGGATGGGTAGCTAAAAAAGCCCCGTCCCAAATTAGCTACTCTGGTTGATGCTGGCGATGAGGTCGTTTGCTTTGGTGGCGATGACGTTGTTGATGTCGGCCTGGAGGGTTTCGTAGACTTCGATGGCTCGCTCGCCGGCGGGGGTGAGCGTGGATCCGCGGGCTCCGTCGCGCTCGATGAGCTTGCAGCCCAGCTGACCTTCGGCCTCGTTTACGATGCGCCAGGCCTTGGAATACGCCATGCCCATGCTCTTGGCGGCTCGGTTGAGCGAGTGCTCGCGGGCTATGCCCTGCAGCAGCAAGACGCAGCCGTGACCAAACACGCCCGGCAAATCCTTGTCGCACGCTTGAATGACCAACTTTGCCGTCGTCTTGTACTCCATACGCTCCACGTCTCCCCGCTAAAGTGTTTGCTGGGTAAACGCAAAGCCTGCGTCAAACCCTCGTGTGCTCTTCTTAAATCATGCATTGTAGCAGTCAAAGTGCGTTAAGATAC
>CAJMSG010000029.1:0-15583 GCA_905216105.1 uncultured bacterium
CAGATCTGACGGGCCATCTCGACGTAGGTGTCGCGTTCCTCGATGCCGTGGGCAAGGGAGCCGGAGACGCAGGTCATACCGAGGCCGGCAGGAGCGTCCTCGTCGTTGGCAATGCAGATGTCAACGAGCGGCAGGAGTTCCTTCATGGTGGCCTGCGACTTCTCGGGCGACCACATCTTGCCGCGATAGTTCACGTCGCACACGGTGGCGATGCCTTTGGCGCGGCAGGCGGTGAGGGCATCCTTGCAGGCGCCCGCCATCTCGTCGGAGACGGCGGGCGTCACGCCGGAGAAGTAGAAGACATCGACACCCTTGAGGATCTCATCCCAGTCAAAGACGTCGCGCTTGGCCATGTTGATGGCAGAGTACTTGCGGTCGTAGACGCAGCCGTTGCCGCGCTGCGAGGCGCCGACCTCAAACACATAGGAGCCGAGACGGTCGCCCTGGCGCACGACGCGCGAGGTATCGACGTCGTAGACCTTCAGCGAACGCAGGGCGCACTCGCCCAGACGGTTGGCCGGGACAACGGAGACGTAAGCTGCCTTGTCACCCTGGTAGGCCAGGGAAAGCGCGGTGTTGGCTTCGGCGCCGCCGTAGCGGACATCAAACTCGGTCGCCTGCTCAATGCGCAGATGATCTTTGGGCGAGAGCCTCATCATGATCTCGCCGAAGGTAAGAACCGTTTTACCCATGGTCGCGCAGCTCCTTCTTGCTCGTGCGTACACCTTTGATATGGCGTTGGCACGGAGGTGCCAAGACGGTAGGGTACATCTTTGCACCTCCGTGCCAACGCTTTCCGAAATCGGTTTACGAAATCGGTTTCGTTTCGAGTTGTAGTATACTCACCTACAACGTTTTGCAAGCGAGTTTTTTAAAAATGCCTAAAATGGCTCAGACTGCCGACAATTGGGAAACGGGGTGCGCTATGGCGCAGATGAGAATCAAGGACATTGCCGCCGAGGCAGGTGTGAGCCCGGCCACGGTCTCGCGCTATCTCAACAACCGCCCCGGGCAGATGACCGAGGAAACTCGCGCGCGCATCGCGGCGGTTATCGAGCGCACTGGCTATCGCCCACGTGCCGCCGCGCGCAACCTGCGCAGCTCGCGCACCAACCTCATCGGCGTGATTCTGGCCGACATTGCTAACCCGTTCTCCAGCGCCATGCTCGAAGGGCTTTCCGCCAGCGCCGCCGCGCGTGGCTGCTCGCTCATGACGGCCATTAGCGGCAATGATTCCGCCAAGGAAGCAGAGTCACTCACCAGACTTATCGATGCCGGCGTGGACGGCCTGGTCGTCAACACCTGCGGCGGCAATGACGAGGCGATCGCCGCGGCAGCGGGACGCTTGCCCGTCGTGCTGCTCGACCGCGATATTGCCGCCGGCGGTGTCGATCTGGTGACCTCTAACAACCGCGAGCTGGTCGCCGGCCTGGTAGACGCCTTGGCTGTCGCGGGCGGCGAGCGCCTGTGCCTGCTCACCGAGGCAAGCGACGACAGCCCCGTGCGTCGCGAGCGCGCCGAGGCCTTTGTCGACGAACTTTCGCGACGCGGCCTTGCGGGTGAGGTCGTCACCCTGGCCGATGGTGGCGTCGAGGGTGTCAGTCGCCTGGACGAGACCATCCGCGGCTATGCGGGTAAAAAGCTCGGCCTCATTGCCGTCAACGGCCTGGTTTTCCTGCGTCTGACCGAGGCGCTGGCCCAGCTCGGCCCCTCGTTGCCGGCTGGCCTCAAGATTGCGACGTTTGACGATTACCCCTGGAACCACGTGCTCTTTGGCGGTGTGACCACGGCCGCGCAGGACACCCTCACCATTGCCGAGCGCGTAGTCGAGCGTCTGTCCGAACGCATCGACATCGTTACCACTACGGTGGGCGATGCCGCAAAGCTCGCCCCCAAGCGCATCGAGATCCCCGGCCACATCGAACACCGCGCTTCGACCTCGCGCTAATCTGTGTGATAATATATAGACAATGTCATACAGGAGGTATCCATGGCTGCGTCTGTGTTGAGTGTGCGAGTGGACTCGTCAATTAAAGATTCATTTGCCGAGCTGTGCGAAGAACTTGGCATGACTTCGTCTGTTGCGGTCAACATGTTTATGAGACAGATGCTGCGCGAGCGCTCGCTGCCGTTTGTTCCTTCACTCGGTAAAAGCCCTGCGAGCGAAAGCGCCTCGGCGGGCATTTTGGACCCTGCCCAGATTGAGTCCGCCGTCCGCGAGGCAGCCAGCTCGATTCCCGCCATCAAAACCGTGATTCTTTTTGGTTCGTATGCCCGTGGCGAGGCACGTGCCGATAGTGATATTGACTTGCGTCTCGAAGTTGATCGCGAGCAGGGCTTTGGTCTTTTCGCGTTGTCGGCGTTTGGCGAGGCGGTGCGCAAAGAAACCGGGAGGCAGGTCGACCTCGTTTCGAGTGACGATCTTGATGGCGATCTTGCCGCGGTAATCGAGCGCGAAGGAGTGATCCTTTATGATCGCGCGTAAGTCAGACTGTCTCCGCGCCCAAGAGGTCTTGGATGCCATCTCTGAAACGAACGAGCGCATCAAGGCCTTTGGTATCACCGAGGACCAGTTTCTGCATGCAAATGACGTGCGGACGAGGGCGTTGGCGGACTCCCTTTTGATGTGTGCGCTTAGGGTGACGGAAGAAGCGGGCAAGTTGTCAGAACGCTCGCAGCGGCTTCATCCCGAAATTGAGTGGCGTGGAATTATCGGCATGAGAAATTATCTTGCGCATGATTACGGCAATGTCGACCGCTCGGTTGTTTGGGATGCAGTGACGATGGAGTTCCCTGCGCTGGAACGAGCCTGTAGACAAATTGTCTCCGAATCTGAACGCTAGCCGCTCATTCGCAACGGCCTCCGCGCCCACGTTTTTTGAGCGCTTGATACGCTTTAACCCTGCGGAAACATTTTTCTGCGATAGTATCTGCGATATAGACCAGTCGAAACCCGCCCGAAAGAAAGGGGAGCGACATGAACCAGCAGAACATCGATTACGTACTCCGCTCCGTAGAGCAGCGTGACATCCGCTTTGTGCGTCTGTGGTTTGTCGACATTCTCGGCCGCCTCAAGAACTTTGCCATTAGCCCCGAGGACCTCGAGGTCGCTTTTGAGGAGGGTATTGGCTTTGACGGCTCCGCTATCGAGGGCTTTGCCACGCCCGAGGAAGCCGACATGCTCGCATTCCCTGATGCTTCGACCTTCCAAATCCTGCCGTGGCGCCCGAGCCACAACGGCGTCGCCCGCGTGTTCTGCGACGTGTGTACTCCCGATCGCAAGCCGTTTGCCGGCGACCCGCGCGATGCCCTGCGCCGCATGTTCCGCAAGGCCGAGAAGGCCGGCTATCTGCTCAACGTGGGCGCCGAGCTGGAGTACTACTACTTCCCCGACGAGCACACCCCCGAGCCGCTCGACAACGTGGGCTACTTCGATCTTTCGGTGAGCGATGCCGCCCGCGACCTGCGTCGCAACACGGTCCTCACGCTCGAGAAGATGTCCGTGCCCGTGGAGTACACCTTCCACGCCGCCGGCCGCTCGCAGCACGGCATGAGCTTGCGTCACGCCGAGGCCCTGAGCATGTCCGACGCCGTCACCACGGCCAAGCTCATCATTAAGCAGCAGGCCTACGAGAGCGGTTGCCACGCCTCCTTTATGCCCAAGCCGTTGGCGGGCGAGGACGGCAGCGCCATGTTTTTGCATCAGTCGCTGTTCGACCACGACGGCAACAACGTCTTTTGGGGCGAGGACGACGAGAAGTACCACCTCTCCGAAATCGCCAAGCACTACATGGCCGGCATCTTGGCGCACGCGCGCGAGATCAGCGCCATCACCAACCCCACGGTCAACTCGTACAAGCGCATCACCACGGGTGGCGACTCCGTGCCGCAGTACGCCACGTGGGGCCTGCGCAACCGCGCGAGTATGGTCCGCATCCCGGTCTACAAGCCCGGCAAGCCGCTGTCCACGCGCATCGAGCTGCGCAGTCCCGACCCCATGGCCAACCCGTACCTGGTCAACGCCGTCACGCTGGCGGCTGGTCTGGACGGCATCGAGCGCAAGCTGGAACTCCCGCCCGAGGCCACGGCCGAGACGCTCAAGCTTACCGACCGCCAGATGGTCGAGGCCGGCTACGCGCCGCTGCCGCGCTCGCTCAAAGAGGCGCTCGACGTGTTTGAGGACTCGCAGTTTATGAAGGATGCTCTCGGCGAGCACATCCACAGCTTCTTCCTCAAAAAGAAGCGCGACGAGTGGCATAAGTTTGAGTCTACGATTACCGAGTGGGAGATCAAGCACTACCTGGCGAACTCCTAATCGCGCTGGTTTGTTCCAGTACGATTGAGCTCATTTCTTTGGAGGCCGATATGTCCGAAAAGAGTGCCCTGTTCATGGCGCGCACGACGCGCTTCCATGAGTTTGCCCGCAGCCTGACGACCACCCTGGGTGTCGAGGTGAGCCTGGCCACTCCCGATTCGCCGACTGCGGCGCATGACTTTGACCTGCTGATCCTCGATTCCGATGGCATCCGCAGCGACCGCATCGATCAGATTGCCAAGTGGCTTGACGATCGCGGCGGTGTCCCCATGCTGGTGATCGTTGACGACGAAGCACTCGGTACCCTGCGCCTGCCCAATCACGCGCATGCCGACTTTGTGTGCCCCACGGCGACGCCCAACGAGCTCAAGGCTCGCGCGCAGCGCCTGATGGGCGAGGAGGAGACCGTCACCGCCGACGATGTGCTCAACATCGATAACCTCGAGATCAACCTGGCCACCTACCAGGTGACACTCGATAACGAGCCCATCGACCTGACGCTGATGGAGTACTCGCTGCTGAGCTTTTTGGCCACGCATCCCAACCGTGCCTACAGCCGCGAGGTGCTGCTGCACCGCGTGTGGGGCTTTGAGTACTGCGGCGGCACGCGTACCGTCGACGTGCACATCCGACGCATCCGCTCCAAGGTGGGCCCGCAGATCGCGGCGCACATCACCACCGTCCGCGGCGTGGGCTATCTGTTTAAGGACTAGATTTCCACCACAAAGGGGACAGGCACCTTTGTGGTGGTTTTGACGCAGGTGCAGGTTCCTTTCGAGTTTGCAGCAGAACTTAAGCCTTTCTAAAAGATTGCGTTCTCGTACACGTACGCCCGCATATTGGGGTACAACTCAACGTGAACAACGATGGCCCGCCACGTGTTTGGCGGGCCTTTGGTTATTTGACGAAAGGATCGCAGCCATGAGCGAGAACGATTCCCAGCGTCCCCAGGATGCGGGCAACGCCGGCGAGACCCAGCAGCAGCCGCGTGTGCAGGTGGAGTCGACGCCTGCCGACGGCAACATTCCCTACGTGCAGGCCTATGACACGCAGACCGGCAAGCCGCTGAGCGGCCAGCAGGTTGTAAACAAGCACACAGTGGTCAAGACCAAGACCAAAAAGCTGCCGATCTTTATTACGGCGCTTGCCGGCTGCGCCTGCGGCGCCCTGCTGGTCATCGCGCTCATTATGAGTGGCACGCTCAATATCGGTGGCGGCAAGAATGCCGTGACGGCGGGTGCTTCGGGTTCGTCGACGCAAAAGATCACCATCGACTCTGAGGACACAACGCTGGCCGAGGCGGTCTCTGCCAAGGCACTGCCCTCTGTCGTTTCCATCACTGCGACTTCGAGCGGTAGCCAGAATGGCTCACTTTCGCAGTCTGCTGACGAGTCGGATAGCTCGGGCAGCGTCGGTTCGGGCGTTGTGCTCGATACCGAGGGTCACATCCTCACCAACAACCATGTGGTCGACGGCTATGACCAGTACGTGGTTACCATGGACGACGGAACCACCTACGAGGCCGAGTTCGTGGGCAACGATGCCTCGAGCGACCTGGCGGTCATCAAACTCAAGGATGCTGACGCCTCCAAGCTCACGCCGATCGAGATTGGCGACTCCTCCAAGCTCAACGTGGGCGAGTGGGTCATGGCGATCGGTTCGCCGTTCGGCAACGAGCAGTCTGTCTCCACGGGCATTGTATCGGCGCTGTACCGCTCCACGGCCATGAGCTCTACCAACGGTAACACCATCTATGCCAACATGATCCAGACCGATGCTGCCATCAACCCGGGCAACTCCGGCGGCGCGCTCGTCAACGACAACGGCGAACTCGTGGGTATCAACTCGCTCATCGAGAGCTACTCGGGCTCCAGCTCGGGCGTGGGCTTTGCCATTCCGGTTAACTACGCCAAGAACATTGCCGACCAGATTATCGACGGTAAGACGCCGGTGCACCCGTACCTGGGCGCCACGCTTTCGAGCGTCAACGCGCTCAATGCCCGCACCAACAAGCTGAGCACCGATAGCGGCGCGTATGTGGCAAGTGTCGTCGAGGACGGTCCTGCCGCCAAGGCTGGCATCCAAGAGGGCGATGTCATTACCAAGCTGGGCGACGACGAGATTACGAGCGCCGATGGCCTGATCATCGCGCTGCGCAGCCACGAGGTGGGTGAGAAGGTCGAGATCACGCTCATGCGCGGCAAGGAAGAGAAGAAGGTCACGGTTGAGCTGGGCTCCGACGAGGAGCTGCAGAACCAGCAGCAGGACGACAGCGCGACTGACACCGGCAACGGCGGTATTACCGACGAGCAGCTGCGCCAGTATCTGGAGGAGCTGCTGGGCCAGCAGGGCCAGGGTCAGGGCCACGGTCAGGGTTTCTAACAACCGTATTGCACATATCGAAGCCAGAGGGGCTGTCCCATCAACGCGGGACAGCCCCCTCTTTTTTATTGATCCGTTGGGGACGGAGGAAAACGGATCATGTAGAAACGGCAAGGGCATGGTTTGATCGCGCGATCCATCCCGGTTCGGCCGCTGCCGATTCGGTGCGGTTTGAAAGGGTTATTCGGCCCCGTTGCGCCCGGTGGTACTCTTGTATCCGTTTGAAATCGAGCGAAGGAGTGCCGCTATGGAGCAATCGAGCCTGTTTGGTGACGGTGTGGACATCGATACCGAAACGCCCGCGAGCGCGGATGCCGCCGCACCGACCGATGCCCGTGCCCAGGCGGCTGCCCGCGCGGCCGAGTTGCGTCACGAGCTCGATTACCACGCCTACCGCTACTACATGCTCGATGCGCCCGAGATCACGGATGCCGCCTTTGACAAAATGCTCGTTGAGCTGCAGGAAATCGAGGCGACTTACCCCGACTTGGTAACGCCCGACAGCTATACCCAGCGCGTGGGCGGCTACGTGAGCGAGCAGTTTACGCCGGTCACGCATATGGCACGCATGTATTCCATGGACGATGCCATGGATCTGGACGAACTCGACGCGTGGCTCCAGCGTACCGAGGATGCGCTCGGTGCCGGTAGCGTCACCTATACCTGCGAGCTCAAGATCGACGGCCTGGGCGTCGCGCTTACCTACCAAAACGGAACCTTCGTGCGCGCTGCCACGCGCGGCGACGGCACCACGGGCGAGGATGTGTCGCTCAACGTGCGCACCATCAAGGATGTGCCCATGCATCTGTCCGAGCCGGCGCTCGCCCACATGGGCATCGACCGCGAACGTACCATCGAGGTACGCGGTGAGGTCTACATGCCCAAGGGCAGCTTTGTGCGTCTGAACGACGAGGCCGATGCCGAGGGCCGCGACCCCTTCGCCAACCCGCGCAACGCCGCCGCCGGATCGTTGCGCCAGAAGGATCCCAAGGTCACGGCACGTCGCGATCTTGCCACCTTTATCTATGCCATTGCCGATACCGATCCGCTGCACGTCCACAGCCAGCGCGAGTTTCTGGACTGGCTGCGTAGCGCTGGCTTTAGCGTCAACCCCAACGTGGCTCGTTGCGCCACGCCGTCCGAGGTCCACGAGTTCTGTGCCCAGGCGCTTGAGCATCGCGGCGACCTGGACTACGACATCGACGGCGTGGTCGTAAAGGTCGACGGCTTCCAGCAGCAGCTTGACCTGGGCTTTACCGCTCGCGCGCCGCGCTGGGCCATTGCCTTTAAGTTCCCGCCCGAGGAAAAGCAGACCGTCCTGCGCGAAATTCGCATCCAGGTGGGCCGCACTGGTGTGCTCACGCCGGTCGCCGAGTTCGACCCGGTGACGGTCGCCGGCTCCACCATCGCGCGCGCCACGCTGCACAACATCGACGAGATCCGCCGCAAAAACGTGCGCGAGGGCGACACTATCATCGTGCACAAGGCGGGTGACGTGATTCCCGAGGTCGTGGGTCCCGTGCTCGACAAGCGCCCGGCTGATTCGGTCGACTGGCACATGCCCGAGGTCTGCCCCGTGTGCGGCAGCCCCGTGGTCCACGAGGACGGCGAGGTTGCCTACCGCTGCGTCTCCATCGATTGCCCCGCGCAGCTCAAGGAGCGCCTACTTCACTGGGTGAGCCGCGGCTGCATGGACGTGGACGGCCTGGGCGACGAGATCGTCGACAAGATGATCGCCGCCGGCCTGATCCACGATGTCGCGGACTTCTACCAGCTCACGGTCGACGACATCGCCGGCCTGGACACGGGACGCACCTATGCCAGCTCCAACAGCAAAAAGGGCGTCAAGAAGGGCGACCCCATCCCGGTGGGCCTCAAGACGGCCGAGAAAATCATCGCCGAGCTCAATAAGTCCAAGAGCCAGCCGCTCGGTCGCGTGCTGTTTGCCCTGGGCATCCGCCATGTGGGCAAGAGCGTGGGCGAGGTCATCGCCGAGCGATTCCTGTCGATCGACAAGCTCATCTTGGCGAGCGAAGAGGACATCGCCGAGTGTGAGGGCATCGGTCCCAAGATTGCGGCGAGCGTCAAGCAGTTCCTGGCCGTGCCCGAGAACCTCGCCGTGCTGGAGCGCCTGCGCCAGGCGGGCCTGTCGCTCGAGGTCGATTTGGGCGCTGCGCACGCGCAAGCCGCAGCCGACGCTGGCGTGGCAGGCGAGCTTGCCGACGCACAGCCACTCGCGGGTCTGACCTTCGTGCTCACCGGCACGCTCGTCAACCGCACCCGCGACGAGGCGGGCGCGGCGCTCAAGGTGCTTGGCGCCAAGGTTTCGGGCAGTGTTTCAAAGAAGACGAGCTATCTGGTCGCCGGTCCCAAAGCGGGCTCCAAGCTCACCAAGGCCGAGCAGCTGGGTGTGCCCGTGCTGGACGAGGACGCACTCGAGCAGATTCTCGCTACTGGTCAGGTGCCGGAGGCGTAAGGCATTGATAACCAGATAGGAGAACCGCCCGGAGAGCTTACCGCTTTCCGGGCGGTTCTTACTTTGTTGGGGCAACGGGCACCGTGATCTGCGTCACGTAGGTTGCCGGATCATCGCTGATGATGTCGTCGATCAGGGCGATCTCGCGCGAGGGGCCGGCGGGCGTCAGGTTGTGTTCGTGCATGTAGCCGAGCAGCTGCTCGTAGCGTGGGGCTGCTTGCCCGTGCGTGCCGCGGAAGCTTATGGTCAGGCAGCGCGCGGCAGGTCGCGTCTCAACATCACCCAGGTACTCATCGGTGTCATCGAGCAGCAGAAAGACCTCGTCGTAGCCATCAAAGTCACCGGCGGCCAGGCGTTCGGGCGCGATGCCCACACCCAGATTGCCAAGATAGGCAAAGGTTTCGTGCTGCCCCTGCTGAAGCTGGCGGATATGCCATCCCAGCGAATAGGCGTCGGTGGGATTGACGCGCTCGTGCAGCGCGGCGCAGCGAAGTTCAGGTTCCTCGATTTCGCTAATGGTGTCGAGATCAGCATTCAAAGCGCCATGAAGCAAGGCAAGCCGCTGGTCAATCTTGCGCGACATGCGCTCCAGCTCACGCCGCTTGCGCTCAATTAACTCCTGTTGCTTGGTCAGTTGCCGTTGCATCAAATCCATATCGCGCGTAGTGACAAACTCGCGAATTTGCGCCAGCGGCAGGTCGAGAACGCGCAGGTTGCCGATGGTGTTGAGGGTGGAGAGCTGTCGCGATCCGTAGTAGCGGTACCCACTCGCCGGATCGACATATGCCGGCTCTAACAGCCCCATCTGCTCGTAATGACGCAGTGTGCCCACGCTCAAATTGAGCAGGCGCGCCACCTCGCCAATGCGGAGCAGGCCCTCGGTGTGTTCGCTTGGCATGTCGGTCACAGGACCGCTCCTTTCGGTAAAAACAGGGGAGAGGCGCTAGGCCTGCGTCGCCCCGCTACGCCACCAGCTTGTCAAAGGTTCCGCGGCGGTTGAGTACGGTAAATGCAATCACGCAAATGACCGCCGACAGAATCGAGCCGCACGGCGAGGCGATGCCCATGGGAAACAACGTATCGGAATAGGCGTTCGACAGCAGCCACGCGCCCGGCACGCGAATGAGTGCCACAGCCAGCACGTTGTGCGCAAAGCCGATGTAGCTCTTGCCATACGCAGCGAAAAAGCCGCTAAAGCAAATGTGGATGCCGGCAAAGATTGCATCGAAAATATAACTGTGCATATAGCCGGTACCGGCCGCGACCACCGCGGGGTCCTTGGCAAAAAAGCCGATAAACGCCGGCGCCACCAGCCACATCAGCACCGTGATCAGGCAGCCGTACACCACCGAGATCGTCATGGCGTCCTTGAGTACCTGACGCGCGCGGTCGCCCTTGCCCGCGCCGGCGTTTTGCGCCGTGAGTGCGCTGACGGTGGCACCCATGGAACTCGGCACAATGAACAAAAAGCTGATCATCTTTTCGACCAGGCCCACGGCGGCGGCGTCGACGAGCCCTCGGTGGTTGGCGATGACGGTGATAAACATAAACGCCACCTGGATGCAGCCGTCCTGCACAGCCACGGGCACGCCGATTTTAAGAATGCTGCCGAGTACCTCGGGCTGGGGGCGCAGGTCGCTGCGCTTAACGTGGATGTTTGTGCGACGGCTCTTGAGCCACACGAGCGCGAGGGCAACGCTGGCCGTCTGCGCGGTCACCGTGCCGAGCGCTGCGCCCACGGGGCCGAGCCCCATGTGGCTGATAAACAGAAAATCGAGCGCGATGTTGATGATGCATGCCACGCCAATTACGTACATGGGCGAGCGCGAATCGCCCAGCCCGCGAAAGATGGCCGAAAGAATGTTGTACGCGGCGATAAAGGGAATGCCGATAAAGCAGATACGCAGGTAGGCGGCAGTGCCTTCGACGGCTTCGGCGGGAGTGCCAATGAGCGCCACGATCTGCGGGCAAAGCGCGAGCAGGACAGCGGCCAGTACCACCGAGACACCCATAAAGAGCGTGATGGTATTGCCGATGGCGGTCTCGGCGCGATCGAAGCGGCGCGAGCCCACGGCGTGGCCGACGATGACCGTCGTTCCCATGGCCAGACCAACGAGTGTCACGGTAATGATATAGAGCGTCTGTGCGCCGTTGCCCACGGCGGTGATGCCGGCAGCGCCGCTAAACTGCCCCATCATGTACAGATCGGCCATGCCGTAGAGCATCTGCAAAAAGTACGAGAGCATATAAGGCAGGGCAAAGACCGCGATGGTCTTAAGGACATTGCCGCGTGTGAGGTCGTGTTCCATGGGCGGGGCACTTTCTGGCTGGGTTCGTTTAGCTACCAGTGTAGTGAAAACCCTACAACGATTGTAGAGTCAAGGTTTGTGTTGGCGGCGGGGCGAAAAAAGTCACGCTCGTAATCATTTCCGTTGAATACAGGCATAAGCCGTACATGCGTGGTGCCTGCGCTGGCCTTAAAGAAATCGGTTTCGCATCGCTTGACACCGTTGCCTGTCGCGCAATAATACGTGCGTTTGCGAATGACGTTTGACGGAGATGATGATACGGGTGCGTAATCTCAAACTGCTGATGTCCTATCTCGGCGAATTCAAACGCGATTTTATCCTCGGCGTGCTGTTCATCGCCGTCGAGACTGCGCTTGAGCTCTTTATTCCCGTGATCATGGCTAACATCATCGACGTGGGCGTGCCCGCGCGCGACACCGGCTATATCCTGTTCCAGGGAGCACTCATGCTGGTGTGCGCCGCATGTTCGCTGGTACTTGGCTTGGGCTATGCGCGCACGTCCGCCCGCGTTGCCTCGGGGCTGGGCGCTAACTTGCGCGAGGCGGAGTACCGCAAGATCCAGACGCTCGCCTTTGGCAATCTGGACAACTACGACGCCAGCTCGCTCGTCACGCGCATGACCACCGATATCACCGTCATCCAAAACGCTATCGGCAATGGCTTTCGCCCCATGGTGCGCGGCCCCGTGACGCTCATCGTCGGCTTGGTCTATGCGCTGGTGCTGTCGCGCCCGCTTGCCACCGTTTTCGCGATCATCCTGCCGGTGCTGGCGATCGTACTGGGTGTTATCACCTATCGCGTCAGTCCGCTCTACCGCCAGCTGCAGACCTCGATGGACCATCTCAACGGTGTGGTGCAGGAAGACCTCACCGCCGTGCGCGCCGTCAAGGCGTACGTGCGCGCCGAGCACGAGGAGGCCAAGTTCGATGCCGTCAATACCGAGCTTGCGCATATGGCGACGAAGACCTTTGGCAACGCCGTGCTCAACCTGCCGGTGTTTCAGCTGTCGATGTACGTGGCGGCGCTTTCCATTCTGTGGATCGGCGGGCGCATGATTCTTGCCGGCGAGCTCGGCGTGGGCTCGCTTACGGGCTTCATGAGCTATGTGCTGCTGATCATGAACTCGCTCATGATGATCTCCAACGTGTTTTTGCTGCTCACTCGCGCACTTGCCAGCGTGGAGCGCATCTCGCGGGTGCTCGACGAGCGTTCGCTTATTCAAGCGCCCGACGCTGCCGCTGCCGTGCACGAGGTGGCCGACGGAGGCATCGAGTTTCGCGACGTGTCGTTTAAGTACCGCGCGGATGCTGCCGAGGATGTGCTCGAGCATATTGACCTTTGCATTGAGGCAGGCTCCACGGTGGGCGTGCTCGGCGGCACGGGCTCGGGCAAGAGTTCGCTTGTGCAGCTGATCGCGCGCCTGTACGACGCCACCGAAGGCGCCGTACTCGTGGGCGGGCGCGATGTGCGCGATTACGACCTGGTTGCCCTGCGCGACGCCGTGGGTATCGTGCTGCAAAAGAACGTGCTGTTTACGGGTACCGTGCGCGAGAACCTGCAGTGGGGCGCGCCCGATGCCACCGACGAGGAGCTGCTGCGTGCCTGCCGGGCGGCATGCGTGGACGAATTCCTGGATCGCATCGGCGGACTCGACGGCTATCTGGGCCAGGGCGGTGCCGGCGTCTCGGGCGGACAAAAACAGCGTCTGTGCATCGCGCGTACGTTGCTCAAACATCCGCGTGTGCTCATCTTTGACGATTCGACCAGCGCGGTCGATATGGCGACCGACGCCAAGATTCGTGAGCATATTGCTCAGATTCCCAATACGACGGTGATTGTCATTGCACAGCGCATTGCGAGCGTCATGGGTGCCGATCGCATTATTGTGTTGGACGACGGCCGTGTTCACGGCATGGGCACGCATGAAGAGCTGCTGGCAGGCGATAGCATCTACCAGGAGATCTATGCCTCGCAGATGGAGTTTGCGGGGGATGCGGACGTCGCAGACGGCGCAAATGCCCCGTCTTCGTCTGGCCCCAGCGGATCACTTCAAGCCACGGAAGGAGGCGAGCAACATGCCTAAGACATCCGCTCAGGCCCGTCCCGCCAATCTGACGCAGACGCTCCGCCGCCTGCTCTCCTACATGGGGCATGCCAAGTTCTCGCTGCTCGCAGTGGGTGTGCTTGCCTCTGTGGCCGCCATCGCAAGCCTTGCCGGTACCTACATGGTGCGCCCCATCGTCAACGGTTTGGCAACGGGCGGTGAGGAATTGCTCGCCAGGCAGGTTATCTTTACTGCTGCTATCTACGCCGCGGGCGTGCTCTCGGCTCTGGGCTACTCGCAGATTATGGTGCGCGCGGCCCAACGCGTGGTGTCCGATATTCGCCGCGACCTGTTCGCGCACATCCAGACGCTGCCGCTGAGTTATTTTGACAGCACGCGCTCGGGCGACATCATGAGCTTCTTTACCAACGACGTCGACACTGTCTCCGAGGCGCTCAACAACAGCTTTGCCAACGTGATTCAGGCCGCCATTCAGGTTGTGGGCACTACAGCTATGCTCATCATCCTTAACTGGCAGCTCACGATTATCACGCTCGTGTGCGATACGGCCATTGTGCTGTATGCGCGCTACTCGGGCGCGCGTTCTAAGCGTTTCTTTGCCGCCCAGCAGGCATCGCTGGGCGATTTGGACGGATATATCGAAGAGATGGTCTCGGGCCAAAAGGTCATCAAGGTCTTTAACCGCGAGGCAGCGAATGTCGCCGGCTTTACCCGCCGCAACGACGAGCTTCGCCGCACCGGCACCGCCGCCGTGAGCTATGCCAACTCCATGGTGCCCATGACCGTCGTGATTGGCTATGTCAACTATGCTATCGTCGCCGTGGCGGGCGGCATACTCTGCATCAAGGGGCTCGCCGACGTAGGTGCGCTCGCGAGCTACCTGGTCTTTGTGCGCCAGGCGGCCATGCCCATCAACCAGTTTACGCAGCTGGGCAACTTCTTGCTCAACGCGTTGGCCGGCGCCGAGCGCCTGTTTGCCGCCATGGATCTTGAGCCCGAGGTGGACGAGGGCTGCGTGGAGCTGGTGCAGACGGGCGACGCCGCGTGGGCATGGAAGATTCCCGAGGGCCAGGGCGTGGGCGCGTACGGGCACCTGCATGATGTGGCTGCCGTTGATGAGTCGGGCCGCGCGGTGTCTGCCGGCGGTACCGAGCTCACGTGCGGTTTGGTTCCGCTTGCCGGCGACGTGCGCTTCCATGCCGTGGACTTTTCCTACGTGCCGGGCACCCGTGTGCTCACGGACCTCAACCTGTTTGCCAAGCCGGGCCAAAAGATCGCCTTTGTGGGCTCCACAGGCGCCGGTAAGACGACCATCACCAACCTCATCAACCGTTTCTACGAGGTCGATGATGGTGAGATCACGTACGACGGCATTGACGTCAAGCACATTGCCAAGGCCAGCCTGCGCGGGTCGCTCGGCATTGTGCTGCAGGACACGCACCTGTTTAGCGGCACCATTGCGCAGAACATCCGCTTTGGCAAGCTCGACGCGACCGACGAGGAGGTGCGCGCCGCTGCCGAGGCAGCCTGCGCCGACTCGTTTATCCGCCGCCTGCCTAGAGGCTACGACACGCCGGTCACGGCCGACGGCGCCAACCTGTCGCAGGGCCAGCGCCAGCTGCTCGCCATCGCGCGCGTTGCGGTAGCCGATCCGCCGGTGCTCATCCTGGACGAGGCCACTTCGAGCATTGACACGCGTACCGAAAAGCTCATCGAGCGCGGTATGGACCGCATCATGCGCGGACGCACCACGTTTATGATTGCGCACCGCCTGTCCACCGTCCGCGACGCCGACGCCATCATGGTCCTCGAACACGGCCGCATCATCGAGTGCGGCACGCACGAAGAACTGCTCGCCCAGCACGGCGAGTACTGGCAGCTGACGCATGGCTTAAAAGAGTTGGACTAACCCGTTCGAGCACGATGCTTTGACCCCTCCGTGCCTCTCACCTCGCTTCAAACCATCACAACATTCGACGTTTTTTGCCAAAAACGGGAAAAGCATCGAATGTTGTGATGGTCTGTGTTGAAGATGG
>CAJMSG010000030.1:0-15494 GCA_905216105.1 uncultured bacterium
GCGCATGGCGTGTGCGGCGCCGACGACACGCTTAAGGTCGCCCGCGCGGCGCTCCATATGTGGGAGGAGCCGCCCATTTCGGGCGAGGCCGGCTCGGGCACGATTTTCTTTAGCGGCTGCTCGCTCAAATGCGTCTACTGCCAAAACCACGAGATCTCGACGGGCAATTTCGGTCTTGAGATTTCGCCCGAGCGCCTGGTCGAGATTATGCTGGAGTTACAGGACCAGGGCGCCAACAACATCAACCTGGTGACTGCGACGCATTATGCTCACCTGCTGCCGGCCGCGATTGCCGTAGCGCGGGAGCGCGGGCTGGACATCCCGATCGTTTACAACACGAGCGGCTATGAGCGGGCGAGTGCCGTGGCGGCCTTGGGCGACCTGGTGGATGTGTGGCTCACCGACTTTAAATATGCCGATGCGGCGCTTGCGCAGTCGCTTTCTCATATTAAGGATTACCCGCGCGTGGCCGTGTCGGGTCTGGCACAGATGGCGCGCGAGGTCGAGCGCCGCGGGGGAGAGCTGGTGGACGACGAGGGGCTCATGAAGCGCGGCATCATCGTGCGTCACCTAGTGCTGCCGGGACATGCGGACGATTCGTGCCGCGTGCTGGACCTGGTGTGGCAGACGGTGGGCGACGTGCCGATTTCGGTCATGAACCAGTACACGCCCAATGCGCTCATGCGCGAGCAAGGCGGCGAGTTGGCACGCGCCGTGACGCGCGAGGAGTACGAGCAGGTGCTCGATCATGCCGACGACCTGGGCTTTACGACGATGTTCTGGCAAGAAGGCGGAGCGGTAGACGAGAGCTTTACCCCGGCGTTCGACACCACCGGCGTCCTCACCAGCGCAAAGTAGCGCGTTCGCCGATGATTTTTTAATCCCCGTCCCAGAAAAATCATCGGGTGGCTCGGACGTTCGAAAAGTAGTCAAAACAGCCCCGTCCCAAAAAGACTGGGTATTGGGCGTTGACAGTTGGCGAGCCGTAGGTAAAATATCAACTTGTCCTGGGGACGTAGCTCAGTTGGGAGAGCGCTGCCGTCGCATGGCAGAGGCCGAGGGTTCGACTCCCTTCGTCTCCACCCTTGGATTTGATAAGCCGCTGACATTGTGTCGGCGGCTTTTTTTAAAAAGAAAGGGCTGCACCATGGCCGAGCTTGAGTCCCAACCACTGTCTGCCGAGGAGCGCGCCGAGTTGGAAGAGCTCCGCGCCGAGAAGGCTCGTCGCGAGGCCCAGGAAGAGGCGCGCCGCGAGCGTGAGGAGCTGGCCGCCCTGCGTGCCGAGCGCGAGAAGGCCGAGGAGGCCGCTGCGAAGGTTGCATCCGAGCCTGCGCCCGCGCCTGCGCCCAAGCCCGCCGCTGCGAAGCCCGCGCCCACCGCACCCAAGCCTCAGCCTAAAAAGGCCGCTCGTCCCAAGTCCGTCGAGCCCAAACCGAGCCGTGACGAGATGACCTTTGCCCAGCGCATGGTCACCTCCAAGGAGCCTGCGGGCGAGAATGAGATCCCCGGCATGGCGCCGGCTCAAAAAATCATCATCGTGCTCGCCCTCATCGCGTTTATCGTCTTTATGGTTTACACGATCACGGGCAGCATGGGCCTGCACTAACCTGTTCGCGCCGGGCTCCATGCCCGCACGTCCGCCTCGCCCAACCCTCAACCTCTGCACAACACATCCGAAAGGTCGCCCCATGGCTTTGACCGACATCTCGCATCCCACCGACATTGCAATGCTCACCGATCTGTACGAACTCACTATGGCCCAGGGCCTGTGGGAGAGCGGCAAGGCCAATGAGCAGGGTTGTTTTACCGCGTTTTACCGCGACCATCCCTTTGGCAGCGCGTATGCCGTCATGTGCGGCACCGCCGAGCTGCCCGAGCTTGTCGAGAACCTGCGCTTTACGCCCGAGGACATCGACTATCTAGCTTCGCTCCAGGCCCCAGCCGGCGGCGCGATGTTTAAGCCTGCATTCCTCGACTACCTGCGCAACTTCCGTGCGCACGTGAATATCGACGCCGTGCCCGAGGGAGAGCTCGTGTTTCCGCGCGAGCCCATGGTGCGTGTCACCGGCCCGTCGCTTGAGTGTCAGCTGCTCGAGACCGCGCTGCTTAACATCGTCGGCTTCCAGACGCTCGTCGCCACCAAGACGGCGCGCGTGGTACTGGCGGCTGATGGTCGCCCCGTCGCCGAGTTTGGCCTGCGCCGTGCCCAGGGTCCCGATGGCGGCCTGGCTGTTGCGCGCGCGAGCTACGTTGCCGGCTGTTCCTCTACGTCTAATGTGCTCGCCGGTCGCCGCTACGGTATTCCCGTCTTTGGCACGCATGCGCACAGCTGGGTGATGAGTTTCGATTCCGAGCTCGAGGCCTTCCGTGCCTTTGCCAAGTCGAGCCCCAAGAACTGCACGCTGCTTATCGACACGTACGACGTGCGCGAGGGCTGCGAACATGCCATTACGGTTGCCAAGGAGATGGAGGCGGCGGGTGAGCGCCTGTCGGCCATTCGCATCGACTCGGGCGACCTGGCTAAACTCTCCAAGTATGTCCGCGGCCGTTTTGATGCCGAGGGCCTGCCTTATGTGGGGATCTCGGTTTCCAACGACCTGGACGAGTACACGATCCAGTCGCTGCTCGACCAGGGCGCGCCCATCGATAGCTTTGGCGTGGGCACCAAGCTCGCGACCTGCTACGATCAGCCGGCGCTGGGCGGCGTGTACAAGCTTTCGGCCCGTCGCGCGAGCGACGCGGAGCCGTGGACGCCGGTGGTGAAGCTTTCCGAGCAACCCTACAAGCGCACGATTCCCGGCGTGCAGCGCGTGCGCCGCTATTACGATGGCTTTGGCGGCCCGGTCTGCGACATGATCTATGACGAGGACCATCTGGCGGGGGAGGGCGCCGCGCGCGGCAATACCCTCGTGGCCGTGAACGATGCTGCCTTGGTGACCGATGTGTCCGAGCTTGAGTATCGTGAGCTGCTGATGCCGATTGTGCGCGACGGCAGCGCGGTGGCTCCTCGTGAGAGCATCAAGGATGCGCGCGAGCGCTGTGCTTGGGCGCTCGATCATCTGGACGCGGCTTTCAAGCGCTTCCTGTATCCGCAGACCTACGTGGTGGGCATGGAGCAGGGCCTGGCCCAGGTGCGCGACGAGCTCGTGCGCAAGAACATGGCCGCGGCTTCGGCCTTCCCCTGGGCAAAATGATCCGAAGGGGACGGAGGAAAACGGATCACTTTCGTCCGTCCCGCACCAGGTGCCCCGGCTGCCTCAGCTCGCCCGAACGCTCGACATTCGATTGGTTTGACGTATGACGACTTCTTATAAAACGATGGTGGTAAAGATCGGCTCGTCCACGGTGGTGGGTGCCGACGGTAAGGTCAACCGTGCGTTTATCGGCGGCCTGGCCGATCAGGCCGCGGCCTTGCGCAAGCTCGGCTGGCGCTTGGTCGTGGTGAGCTCCGGCGCCATTGCCTGTGGCTATCCCGTGCTGGGCTTCGACCGCAAACCGGTCGGCGATCTGCCGAGCCTGCAGGCATGCGCTTCGGCCGGCCAGTGCATCATCTCGTCGGCCTACGATGAGGAGTTCCATGCGCGTGACCTACTCACCTCGCTCGTGCTGCTCACGCGTCACGACACGGCGCGCCGTACGTCCTACCTGCACGCGCGCGACGCTTTGCTGCGCCTGGTGGAGCTGGGCGTGGTGCCGGTCGTCAACGAAAACGACACCGTCACCGTTGACGAGATCAAGTTCGGCGACAACGACACGCTGGCTGCGCTCGTGAGCTGCCTGGTTTCTGCCGATCTGTGCGTGACGCTTTCGGACATCGACGGCCTCTACACCGCCAATCCGCATGAGGATCCGACGGCCGAGTTTATCCCGGTCGTGCGCAAAATCGATGCTAAGATCATCGCCTCGGCGGGCGATTCTTCAACGTCGGTGGGCACCGGCGGCATGATCACCAAGATCCGCGCGAGCCGCATTTTGATGACGGCCGGCATTCAGAGCGTGATTTGCTCGGGCGAGGAGCCCGATGCGCTCGTGCGCCTGGCCCGTGGCGAGAGCGTGGGAACCCTGTTCGATCCGCCGGCGGAGCGCCTGGACATTGCGCCGCGCAAGCTGTGGATCGCGCTGGGTGACAAGGCTCATGGCTCGGTAACGGTTGACGACGGTGCCGCGAAGGCGCTGGTCAGTCGCGGTTCGTCCTTACTCGCGGTGGGTATTCGCCAGGTCGATGGCGAGTTTGCCGAGGGCGATGTGCTCGATGTGTGCGACCCGAGCGGTATGGTTGTCGCCCGCGGTATCGCCGAGGCCGATTCGGACGTGCTGGAGCTTGCTGCCGGCCGCCGCCAGGATCAGATTGCCAGCAACCGCCTGCTGGCAGACCTGGCCGAGAAACCCGCGATCCACCGAGATAATTTAATCGTCTTCGCCTAACGGGTCGACGCTGCGCGCCGCCCAGAGCGACAATTTGTCATTCAAAAGGCGAGGCATGACCATCAGGTCTATGCCTCGCCTTTTTCATGCCAACTTGTTCGCTCTGGGCAGCGCTCGCTTCTTTTGTTCGACCCACGATTTAAAGCCACTCGCTTAGGGGCGTTTTCGCTTTCCGTCCTCTACCTGCGGCATCGTCGTTGTCGGTACTTATTCGGCACTTGGGGACATTCCTTTTGTGCCGGCTGACGGGGGACACTTCTTCGCTAGAAGATTCGGCGCAAGTCTCCGCGGTTGAGGGCTTCGTCGAAGAGGTGCTTGAATACCACGCTGCCGTGCAGGCCGTCGTGCTCGAACTCGTTGGTCACCCAGGCATGCGAGTTGCCCACGTGGCTGAGCGTGTCGAGCTGCAGACCCGAATCCACGTACATGTCATCGAAGTACACGGCGGCCTGGAGTGGCACCTCATTGCATGCTAGGCGCTGCGGGTCGTAAATCTTGTCCCAGCTCGTGTCTTCCATCAGCAGTTCCATCGCGGGCTTGAAGGGCTTGAGCTCGGGCATCTGCTCGAACATCCACGGGAACATGGCCTCGCCGGTAAACATGAGCGGGCGCGCGAGCGTGTCGAACTCGGCACGATGAGCTTTCTCTTCTGCCGCGGCCCAGCGAATGGGCATGGTGTCGCCGTCGGCGTAGATGAACTCCTGAAGCGTCCAGTACAGCGGATTCGTGCGCGTGTTGGTGCGCTCGAAGGCACGCATCAAAAAGCTATCGGATACTGAGGCACCGCAGCTCAGCGTGCCGTCGCCGTCAGCAAAAGCATGGTCGATAATCCAGTGCATGCGCTCAAAGCTCGGCTTCATGCCAAAGTCGCTGCCCATGAGCTGAAGGCGCTCGATCGTCATCGGCGAGCCGTCGGGTAGCACGGGCTTTTGCTCTTCGATCGCATCGGCCAGGGCTGCCACCCGCTCAACGTCGGCGGGGTAGCGGTCATAATACTGCTGCGTCTTGGCTGCCATGCGCGGGAAGGTGTGCGCGTAGACCTCGCTGGCGCTCGCCGGCACGTGCGGAATGCCGCCGCAGGTAAAGCTCGCCGCCACGCCCTCGGGGAAGAGCGACAGGTAGCTCAGCGTCAAAAAGCCGCCGTAGCTTTGGCCGAGCGTGACCCACGGCTTGCCGCCAAAGCCCACGAGGCGCAGGTACTCAAAATCGCGCACGATGGAGCTGGCGAGGTGACGCTTGAGAAAGTCCGCCTGCGAGCGTGCGGCATCGGAGCCGACCGCCGTCGCGCGCTCGCCTAGAGCCGCGATCGTACGCCCGTCTACACAGCTGCTGCGCCCGGTGCCGCGCTGGTCGGGAAGGACCACGCGGAAGTGTTTGACGGCCTCCTCGATCCAGCCATCGCTTGTGGGCGACAGCGGACGCGGACTCTCGCCACCGGGGCCGCCCTGCAAAAACAGGAGCAGCGGCAGATCGTCGTTGATGCGGTCGGGCGCGCAAACCACGCGGTAGAAGAGCTTGATACTCTCGGGCGCACCGGCGATGGGCGCCGGCATGGCGCCGCGGCGCATGGTGCTTCCGACGGCCAGGAGCATCGGCTCCAGGCCGCGCCAATCCAAGGGGACGTCGATGCTGTGGTCCTCGACATAGAGGCCGGGGACGTGGTACGAAGTGATGAGCGCCATGTGATGCTTCCATTCATTGCGGTGTTTCGGGTTGACCAATTCTACCGCCGTCGGCGAGGATGCGCATAAATCGGCTACCATGGTTGGCAAACATCTAAGAGAAAGGGCCGTCCATGTCGGTCGATATAGCCACGTATGTTCACGATCTTGCCGTTGAGGCCAAGGCCGCTTCGGGCGCGCTTGCCACGGCGAGCGATGAGCAGCGTCAGGAGGCCGTGCGCGCCATGGCCACAGCGCTGCGCGACGGTGTCGATTCCATCGTTGCCGCCAACGAGCTCGATATGTCCGCCGCGCGCGATGCGGGGACCTCGGCGGGGCTCCTCGATCGCCTGTTGCTGACGCCCGAGCGCGTCGAGGGCATGGCCGCCGGCCTGGAGAAGCTCGCCGAGCTGCCCGATCCTGTCGGCCGCGTGCTCGACCACCGCGTGCTTGCAAGCGGCGTGGACCTCACCCGCGTGAGCGTGCCGCTGGGCCTGGTCGCCATGGTCTATGAGGCGCGCCCCAACGTGACGGCCGATGCCGCGGGCATCTGCATCCGCACCGGCAACGCCTGCATTCTGCGCGGCGGTTCGCTGGCCTATCACTCGTGCGCCATGATTTCCGAGTTGCTGGCCGATGCGCTTGAGCCCCAGGGTTTCCCGCGCGAGGCTATCTCGATGATCGAGTCCACCGACCGCGAGGCCACCGGCGAGCTCATGAAGCTCCGCGGTATCGTCGACGTGCTCATTCCGCGTGGCGGTGCGGGCCTGATTCAGCGCTGCGTGCGCGAGTCGCTTGTGCCGGTGATCGAGACGGGCACGGGCAACTGCCATATCTACGTGCATGAATCCGCCGACTTTGACAAGGCGCTCAATATTATCGTCAATGCCAAGACCCAGCGCGTGGGCGTGTGCAATGCCGCCGAGTCGCTGCTGGTCGACCGTGCCGTTGCTGATCGCTTCATGCCCGCAGTCGTTGCCGTGCTGCACGATCACGGCGTGCTGATTCACGGCGACGAGGCCACGTGCGCCGCATGCGCCGACGCTGGGCTTGCCGAGGGCGACGACTACGTGGCCGCGACCGAGGAGGATTGGGGCCGCGAGTACCTGGCGCTCGAGATGAGCGTGAAGGTCGTGGCGAACGAGGACGAGGCCATCGCGCATATCAACCGCTACGGCACCATGCACTCCGAGGCCATTGTTGCCGAGGACGAGGATGCCTGTGAGCGCTTCCTGGATGCGGTCGATGCCTCGGCCGTGTACGCCAACGCCAGCACGCGCTTCACTGACGGCGGCGAGTTTGGACTGGGTGCCGAGATCGGCATCTCGACCCAAAAGCTCCACGCCCGCGGTCCCTTTGCCGCCGAGGCCCTTACCACCTACAAATACAAGCTCCGCGGCACCGGCCAGGTCCGCCCCTAAACCTGCCAAAAAGGGACAGGTTTGTTTTGGTAGGTTTTATCTGCTGTTTTGCCGGGCGACTCGTTCGCCCGGCTTTTTTCTCCGCATACCTTTTCAGCCTTTCGACTTGAGCCGCGGCGATATACGATAGTGGCACCGTGACTTAACACCGACTCACCTGGAGGTATTGCGATGTCCCAGACGCTTTCCGCCGGAATCACCCGCGACCGCGCGTTCGAACTGCTCAACGAACACAACAAGGACCCGTTCCACATCACGCACGGCGAGACCGTCGAGGGAACCATGCGCTACTTTGCGCGTGAGTTCGACCCCGAGAACGAGGAGTTTTGGGGCATCGTCGGGCTGCTGCACGACCTGGATTGGGAGGAGCATGAGGACGACCCCATGAACCACACCATCTATGCCGCCGAGATTCTCAAGGGCGAGGGTGCGTCCCCCGAACTCATTCGCGCCATCCAGACGCATACGTCCGATTTCAACTCCGCACTGCCCAAACCCGAGCTGCAGATGGAGAAGATCCTGTTTGCCTGTGACGAGCTTACCGGCCTGATCGGTGCTGCCGTCATCATGCGCCCGAGCAAGAGCGTCATGGACTTTACGACCAAGTCGCTCAAGAAAAAGTTCAAGGACAAGCGCTTTGCCGCCGGCTGCTCGCGCGACGTGATTTCTCAGGGTGCCGAGATGCTGGGCTGGGAGCTTCCCGAACTCTTCGACCGCACCATCGCGGCCATGCAGTCCTTCGCCCCCGACCGCGACACCTTCCAGGCCTAACCTGCCAAAAAGGGACAGGTTTATTTTGGCAGGTTTTATCTGCGGAAACGCCGCCGTTGGACGTTGTTCGACGGAGGCGTTTCCGTCTTCGGATGCTGTGGGGTGATGGCTGCCATTACTGACCGACGGCTATGCGGCGTTTTTGATGATCCACGTTCCCAGTCCGGTCAGCAGCTGAACCTGCTTAATCGTCAACCCCTCTTTTCGAAGAGCCAATATCGTCTCGTTGCGAAGCGCCTTAGAGACGGATTTGAGCTCTGTGGGCGCACATCCCGCGACGCGTTGGACGATTGCCGTGCCAAATGCATTCAGATCTTCCTCTGCGACTTTGGCTGTCGCGCTGGGACGGTAGGGGAGCACGGGCGTGCTTTCCATGAACTTAAGGTACGTCCGGGGTGTTGGAAACAACTGCTCTACCACTTCGCCGGTGACATAACGCCGCGATTGTGCCGGCATGAGGTATTCGCGATGGCTGCTCCATGGATAAGCGTCGTAGTGCGCAAGCCCCGCCTTTTGAGGATTTAAATGAATGTATCGAATTGCTTCGAGTAGATATTCATCCGACTTGACGGGCGAATCCCAAAACCGCTCCTGAAACACATGGCCGATATGCCCCGTCCGCGCATTGTACCTGCCTGCAAACGACACGGCTATCGCGTGCATGGCCTCGCTCTTGCGGTCACCCGGATCGTTAATTAGCAGATGAATATGGTTGCCCATAAGGCACCAAGCGATAAGCTCGATATTGTGTTTGGGAAGAATCGCATTGAGTATTTGAAGCAGGGCAATTCGGTCCTCGTCGTCATCAAACAACAGCTGCCCTCCGTTTCCGCGCAACGTGACGGGGAAATAACCGGTTGGTGACTTTGAACGAGGCTTTCTCGGCATGGTCCCTCCTCTAGCTTGGATGGGCTGAAGATACCTCATTCGGAGGCTACGGTTGTCGAGATTCAGTTCACCGACTATAGCTGCTACCTGCCGAAATGTTATTGCGTTTTCAAATTGATGCTATTTAATGGTAATTGAGCAAGGCGAGCGCGCTTGTTGTGGATGCGGGCGTTGGCTGCGTCGATCTGGACGGCCCCCGCGTGATGTCATCGCAAATGGGCTTCACGCATTTCTACGTAGATAGAAAAATGCCGAGTGCTCACAAACAAAACGGAGCACCCGGCATTTACTGATTGTTTATCGACGTTTGGCCAGATAAAACCTGCCAAAATAAACCTGTCCCTTTTTGGCAGGTTAGTTGAGGGCGGCTTGGGCTAGGCGGGCTTCGGCGTCCTCCTCGGTGACGCCCAGGGCCACGGCGAACTCCTCGATGGAGCGGCGCTTGGCTTCCTTGAGTACGCGCATGTAGTAAGAGCTGGGCTTTTTATCTGCTTCCTCGGCCTGGCGAATACGGTGCATCATGGTTTTTGCCACGCGGACCGTCTCGGGCGCACCCAGCTTGAGCTGCTGCTTAAAGTGCGTCTCCTCCAGCGAGCTGTTGCGTTCGGTAAAGGTGTCGCACTCCAGCTCGTCGTAGTGGCTCAGCAGGTGCTCGGCATCTTGCTGGGAGATGGCGGCATGCAAACGGTCGGCCTGCGCCACGGGGTACATGAGGATCGTCTGCGCATGTCCCTGCTTGGTCTCGAGCAACAGCATGGGCTGCGGCGTGTCGTCCCTAAAACCGACGACGGTGCAGACTCCCTGACCCGGATGAATGACGTGTTGACCGATTGAGAACATGCTACCTCCAACTTATACGAATTCACGTATGTTAAGAATACCACGCTGACGTGCGTAAACCCTTACTTTATGCAGGAAAAGCACACAACTCCGATAGGTAAGAGTATTCGATAAAATGCACCGCCCATTCATATGTTTATGCAGTTCCAACGCGTGCATAATCTGCAGGCAAACCGTCAACTTTGTACTGCGCGTAGGAGCGGTAGTCATTTTTGTGCATATGCAATATCTATTAGCTTTACCCTGCGACAGTGTACGTCGCTTGTGATAGAGTGCTACAAACTCTGGCTTTTGCCCTACGAGTGACCAAGAGCTCGGGGGCTTTAACACAAGGAGGATCTATGCCCGAGAAGATTGAAGAGCTGGTACGCGCTGCGCTTGCTGCGGCCCAGGAGGCCGGCGACCTTTCCGCATTTGAACTTGACGATTGCGCCATCGAGCGACCGGCTGACACTTCTCATGGCGAGTGGACCTCCACCATGGCCCTGAAGTCCGCCAAGCTGGCTCACTGCGCCCCGCGCAAGATCGCCGAGGCCGTCGTTGCCCATATGCCCGAGGACCCCGCGATCGAGAAGGTCGAGATCGCCGGACCTGGCTTCATCAACTTCTACCTTTCCGTTGCCGTCAAGAACGCCATTTTTGGCGAGGCCCGCGAGAAGGGTATGGACTTCGCTAAGTCCAACGTCGGCGGCGGCCTGAAGACCCAGGTCGAGTTCGTCTCCGCCAACCCCGTCGGCCCCATGCACATCGGCCACGGCCGCTGGGCCGCGCTGGGCGACTCCCTCTGCCGCGTTATGGACCACGCCGGTTACGACATCCAGCGTGAGTTCTACATCAACGACCACGGCTCTCAGATGAACACCTTCGGCAACTCCATCAGCACGCGCTACATGCAGCTTGCCGACATCATCGCCAAGCAGGGCGTGGATATCGATGAGGCTCACAAGATTCTGATCGCTGACCGCGATGCCTTTGTCGCCGACGAGAACGACGAGCACCCCGAGACCCATCCGTACCAGGACAACTTTGCCGAGACCCTGGGCAAGGACTCCTATGGCGGCGACTACATCATCGACGAGGCCGCCGAGTTCTGGCGCACCGACGGCGACAAGTGGGTCGAGGCCGATCCGCAGGAGCGCATGGAGAGCTTCCGTGAGCGCGGCTACGTAAAGATGGTCGACAACATGCGCGATCTCTGCCACGCCGTCAACTGCGACTTCGATCGTTGGTTCTCCGAGCGCTCGCTGTATGTGAAGGACACCGAGGGCGAGACTGCCGGCACTTCCGCCGTTGACCGCGCTTTTGAGAAGCTCGACAAGATGGGCTACCTCTACACCAAGGACGGCGCCCTGTGGTTCCGCTCCACCGATCTGGGCGACGACAAGGACCGCGTCCTGATCAAGTCCGACGGCGAGTACACCTACTTCGCCTCCGACGTTGCCTATCACTGGGATAAGTTCCAGCGCGTCGACCACGTCATCGACATCTGGGGCGCCGACCACCACGGCTACATCGAGCGCGTCCGCTGCGTCTGCGACGCTCTCGGCTACCCCGGCAAGTTCGAGGTTCTGCTGGGCCAGCTCGTCAACCTGCTGCGCAACGGCAAGCCCGTCCGTATGTCCAAGCGCAAGGGCACCATGGTGACCCTGCAGGAGCTTGTCGATGAGGTCGGCTCTGACGCCGCCCGCTACACGCTCATCTCCAAGAGCTCCAACCAGATGGTCGACTTCGACATCGAGGCCGTTAAGAAGCGCGACAACTCCAACCCGGTGTACTACGTGCAGTACGCTCACGCCCGCGTGTGCTCCATCCTGCGCCGTGCCGCTGACGTTACGCCTGAGCAGGCTGACGAGATGGGCATGAAGGCCGTCGCCGCCAAGGCCATCGGTGAGAACGTCGATTACTCGCTGCTGACCGACCCGACCGAGCTCGCCCTTTCGCGTAAGCTCAACGAGCTCACCGACCTCATCGCCAGCTGCGCTCGCGACCGCGCCCCGTTCCGTCTGACGCACTTTGCCGAGGAGCTCGCCGGCGACTTCCACAGCTTCTATGCCGCCTGCCAGGTGCTGCCGAGCGAGGGCCGTCCCGTCGACCCCGAGCTCTCGCGCGCCCGTCTGGCCGCTTGCGATGCCGTCCGCGTAACGCTCGCCCTGGTGCTTACCCTCGTTGGCGTTTCCGCACCCGAGCAGATGTAATCTACGGGTCGTTTGACCGTGTAGGTTCGGCTTTGCTGAGCCCTATGAGCCCGATCTCCATCGCGGAGGTCGGGCTTTTTGCGTTTGACGGGGCTTTTTGGCGTGTTGGAAAATGCTACAAAAACGCAACTATACCGGTTTACGGGGCTGAATCGCTGCCTGGCGACCATAGCGACAGCAGTGAAAATAAAACCGCAGGTAGGCGGCTTGCCGAATATTAAAAATGTAAGGTATGGTTGGCTTGCGCCGTTCTTACACCGTAATCCGCCATAGTTTTGAAAATGACCCCTCGGGGACGGAGGAAAACGGACCATTTTTGTCCCGGGGGAGAGCAGTGCGAAACCGTTCGCCACGAATCGGGCTTATCTACTACGTTTAGTCGCATACCCCGAACCATGCCGAAAAGTGCGATATTAAAACCGCAGGTAGCGGGCTTGCTATTTTAGGAAGATCGAGGGAATGGTCAGGGGTCGCGGGTCAAACGTAGTAGATGGGCGCGTTTTGTGGCGAGCCGCTCCCAAGACCGATGGTTTTTGCTCTTCTGTCGCGCCACGTCCATGATGTTTGAGGGTAAGCCTGCCTAAACAATGTAAGTTGCGGTGGAATAGTTCCTGTTTGGGGCGGTTGCCTGGTTTTTTTAGGAACTATTTCACCGCAACTTATGAGGAGGGGGTGCTGGCGCCGTGGCTTTGCAAAGAGTGTCCCTTTTGACTAGTCGTTTAAGAACGTCCCCAATGACTAAGTTGCAGGTGATTGCGGTTGTGTTACACTAACGCTGCGTATATGACGCAATCATCTCGATACAGATCAATGATGTCCGTCGGTATTTGACGGAGCTAGACTGTTTAGCCGCCCTGAAGGTATATGCAGGGAGCATGTGATCACAGGGCTTGAAAAGAAAGTTGAGCAAACACTGTGTCTGATCAACAGCAAGATAACGAAATAACGATGGCGCAAACCGCTCCCGCTGCACCGGTTGCGTCGGACCAGGTCGCGATGCCCGCGCCGGTGCAGGCCTCGGATCCTGAGGCCCCCAAGGCCGCTTCGACGCCTGCGCCCGCATCGGCTGAGAAGGTCGCGCCTGCCGCTGGCGAGGGAGTTGCCCCTGCCGCCGAAGAGGATGCCGCGCCCGTAAAGCCCAAGCGCACGCGTCGTGCGCCTAAGCCCGCCGCTGACGGCGAGGAGGCCGACAAGCCCAAACGTCGCGCCACGCGCGCGACGCGGGCCAAGCGCACCGTTGCCGATTCCTCCGCGCCGATTTCCGATGAGGTTGCACAGGCACGTGCGCTGGCGCAGATTAGCGAGGCTCAGGTTGTGCGCGCCCGTCGCCGTGCCGCCGAGCGCGAGGCCGCGGCACTGACCGAGCTTGCAGCGCCGGTCGTCTCCGAGGCGCCTGCGGCCATCGAGGCCCCTGACGCGGGGCAGCCGACCGAGAAGCCGGCTACGCGCACGCGTCGTCGTGCGGCCAAGTCTCAGCAGGATGCTGAGCAGGCGGCTCAAGAGTCCGGTGAAGCTCCGGCTCGTTCTGCAGTAGGGGAGGGTTCGCAGCCCTCTGAGCCTGCAACACCCGCCGAGGCCAACGAGGTTCCCGTCGTCGATCCCGCTCTTCGCCCGCACCGTCGCGGCCGCAAGCCCAAGGCCTTCGTCGAGGCCGAGAAGGCTGCCGCCGCCGCTGCAGCAGCCGCAGCTCAGGACGCCGCGATGACCGCCGCGCCCGCGCCCGTCGCCGACGCTCCTGCCCAGGGAGCCGCTGCCACTGAGGCCGGTGCACCCGCCGAGGGCGAGCCCGCCGATGTTCGCCCCGGTCGCAGCCGTCGCACGGCCGCTAAGCGCTCGTCCAAGGCCAAGGGTTTGAAAAAAGACACGTCCGAGGACTCGGGCAACGAGGTCGCCGAGGCAACTGTCGACTCCGCTCCCGATGCCGAGAACGCCGGTCAGCCGGCGGCCGAGAAGCCCAAGCGTACACGCAAGAAGTCTGCAAAGGCTAAGGCCGTCGAGCAGCAGGCCGATTCCGAGCCCAACGCCGATGCCGATACCAAGGCCGATAGCGAAGTCTCGGCCGACACCGACACGGCAACTCTGGCGGCCAAGGGCGCCACGACCGCCGAGACCGACGAGAACGCCCGCCCCAACCGTCGTCAGCACAAGCGCAACGACGAGCGCAACGAGCGCAAAGATGAGCGCAACAACGACCGCCGCAACCGTCAGCGCGATCGCAAGCAGCGCAACAAGGAGCGCAACGCCGCCCCGACCGAGCCTACGCTTTCGCGCGAGGAACTCGCGGCCATGAAGGTCGCCGAGCTGCGCGAAAAGGCCAAGGAGTTCGAGATCGAGACGACCGGCAAGAAGAAGGCCGAGCTCGTCGAGGAAATTTACACCACCGCTGCGAAGGCCGAGGGCTTCCGTGACATCAAGGGCATTCTGCAGATTCGCCCGGATAGCTCCGGCATCATCCATGCCCACGGCTACATGAAGTCCAGCGACGACGCCTTTGTTCCTGCATATCTCATCCGCTCCGCACGCCTGCGTACGGGTGATGTGATCGAGGGCTCGCTGCGCCCCTCACGCGGCGGCGACAAGCGCGCCGGCCTTGCCAAGATCATGACCGTCAACGGTCTTGATCCCGAGCAGGCCCGTAACCGCCCCAAGTTCGGCGACCTTACCCCGGTCTATCCCAATGAGCCTCTGCGTATGGAGCACGGCAAGGATTCCATCACCGGTCGCGCCATCGATATCGTGTCGCCGATCGGCAAGGGCCAGCGCGGCCTGATCGTGTCGCCGCCAAAAGCCGGCAAGACCACGATTCTCAAGAAGATCTGCCAGTCTATCTCGATCAACAATCCCGAGGTGCACCTCATCTGCCTGCTCGTCGACGAGCGCCCCGAAGAGGTCACTGACATGCAGCGCTCCATCAAGGGCGAGGTCGTGGCCTCGACCTTCGATATGCCTGCCGACAACCATACTCGCGTGGCAGAGCTCGTGATCGAGCGTGCCAAACGCATCGTGGAGCTGGGTGGCGACGTCGTGGTGGTGCTCGACTCCATCACACGTCTTGCTCGCGCCTACAACTTGGCGGCACCTGCCTCGGGCCGTATCCTGTCGGGCGGCGTCGATTCGGCGGCCCTGTATCCGCCCAAGCGTTTCTTGGGCGCTGCCCGCAACATCGAGAACGGCGGTTCGCTCACCATCCTGGCCTCCGCCCTCATCGATACCGGGTCCAAGATGGACGAGGTCATCTTTGAGGAGTTCAAGGGTACCGGCAACATGGAGCTCAAGCTCGACCGCGACCTGGC
>CAJMSG010000031.1:0-14622 GCA_905216105.1 uncultured bacterium
CTGCCCATGCCGGGTAAAAGCCTAGAGAACATGCACGTAGCGGTCTTGGCGGGCGGTCATTCCGCTGAGCGCGAGATTTCGCTCAATTCGGGAAAGAACGTCGTGGTGGCCTTGAAGGAGGCTGGCTACACTTCGGTGGAGCTGCTCGACACGGCTGCCGATGATTTTATGGTAACCATGGCGACCGGCGGCTTTGACGTGGCGTTTATCGCCATGCACGGTGCCGGCGGCGAAGATGGTGCCATGCAGGGCGCCATGGAGACCCTGGGTATCCCCTACACGGCCTCGGGCGTGCTTGCCAGCGCCTGCGGTGCCGACAAGGAGGTCTCTAAGCTCCTGTACGCCAAGGCGGGCATTCCCATTGCCCCCGGCATTGCGCTCGAGGTGGGCGATGAAGTCGATATCGATCATATCGTCGAGGTTTGTGGCGAGCGCTGCTTTGTGAAGCCGGCCGTAAACGGTTCCAGCTATGGCATTTCCCTGGTCCATGAGCCCTCCGAGCTACCCGCGGCAATCGCCAAGGCATTTGAGTACGGCGACAAAGTGCTGGTCGAGAAGCGCATCGAGGGTACCGAGATCACCGTCGGCGTATACGGCGAGGATGACGTGCGCGCCCTGCCGATTGTTGAGATCCGTAAGCCCGAGGACTGCGAGTTCTACGATCTGGACGTGAAGTATGTCGACCCTACGGACATCCACCGCATTCCGGCGCAGATTTCACCCGAGAACTACGCTCGTGCTCAGGAGCTCGCCTGTGCTGCCCATAAGGCACTCGGCTGCCTGGGTATCTCGCGCAGCGACTTTATCGTGAGCGAGGATGGCCCCGTCATCCTCGAGACCAACACGATTCCCGGCATGACCGATACGTCGCTGTATCCGGATGAGATTCGCCACACCGATGACATGACGTTCCCGCAGGTGTGTGACAGTCTGATTCGTATGGGACTTCATCGAGCGGGCGTTGCATGCTAATCGAGGACGCTGTTTCGTCGGGAACGCCGCAGTTTGTCATCGATTCCTATGCCACGCTTGCTGAGCGCGCCAAAACCCAATCGTTTGGTCTCATCGAGGAAGATGTTATCGTCCTCGATACCGAGACCACGGGTCTTTCGGTGCAGGACAATGAACTGATTGAGATCTCGGCTGCCCGTCTTTCGGGCCGCGAGATCGTCGACCGGTTCGATACCTTCGTGCATCCCAAGCAGCTGATTCCCGCCGAGATTACCGAACTCACGAGCATTACAAACGCCGATGTGGTGGATGCCCCATCGGCCGTCGATGCCGTGGCCGCTCTCGCCGATTTTGTCGGCGGCTGCCCGGTGATTGCGCATAACGCCACCTTCGACCGTTCGTTTATCGAGTCGGTCAAGGGCGGTGTCAACGTCAGCGACATCTGGATCGATTCGCTGGCGCTGTCGCGCATCGCGCTTCCGCGCCTGGCCTCGCACAAGCTGTCTTTTATGGCCGATCTGTTTGGCTGTGACTCGGTATCACACCGTGCCAATGCCGACGTCGACGCTCTGTGTGGCGTATGGCGTGTGTTGCTCGTGGCGCTCACCGACTTGCCTCAGGGCTTAATGGCGCGCCTGGCCGACATGCACCCCGACGTGCCCTGGTCCTATCGTCCCATCTTCTCGTTCTTGGTGGGGCAGAACCCCGGTTCCATTTTCTCTCTCAGCGCCGCCCGCGCCGACGTACTCAAGGCCGATCGGGCCGATGACCGCGTTGATGCGGACGAGCTGCCGGTCCTTAAGATGCCGAGTCGCGAGGAAATCGAGGCGGACTATGCCCCGGGCGGCCTGGTTAATCGCATGTATCCCACGTATGAGCCGCGCGATGAGCAGATCGCGATGGCGCTCGAGGTCCGTGACGCACTCGTTACGGGAACGCATCGCGTGATTGAGGCGGGCACGGGCGTCGGCAAATCGATGGCTTACCTGGTGCCTTTTGCCGAGGCCGCGCGCCGCAACAACATCACGGTTGGTATCGCGACTAAATCGAATAATCTTGCCGACCAGCTCATGTATCATGAGCTGCCCAAACTTGCCGAACAGCTGGACGGAGGCCTCTCGTTTTGCGCCCTCAAGGGCTATGACCACTATCCATGCTTGCGCAAGCTTGAGCGCATGAGCCGTAGCCAAGTCGAAATTACGACTAAGCGTGATCCTGCCGACACGCTTACGGCAGTCGCGGTCATCATGGCGTACGTGTGTCAGTCGGCCGATGGCGACCTCGACTCGCTCGGCATTCGCTGGCGCAGCGTCAACCGTCCCGACTTTACGACGGCGTCGCGCGAGTGCGCCCGACGCCTATGCCCGTTTTTCCCCGATAAATGCCTGGTCCACGGCGCCCGCCGTCGCGCGGCGCATGCCGATGTGGTGGTCACCAACCATTCCCTGCTGTTCCGCAATGTTGCGGCCGAGGGCAGAATCTTGCCTCCGATTCGTCACTGGGTGATCGATGAGGCCCATTCCATCGAGCGCGAGGCGCGCCGTCAATGGGCGCGCGTGGTGTCGGCGGATGAATCGCGCGTTCTGTTTGAGCGCCTGGGTGGCTCGAGCACCGGTGCGCTGAGCCAGGTTTCCCGCGATTTGGCAACCTCGGAGGGCTCTACGCTTTACCTGGGTCTTACCGCCAAGGCGACGTCGACGGTTGTGCGTGCGAGTATGGCGATTGCCGATGTGTTTGACGGCGTTCGCGAGCTTGGCCGCCGTGCGCGCGGGGGCTATGACAATGCGAACCTATGGATTGGCCCCGAGCTGCGCGAATCTGACGACTGGCATGATTTCTTACAGTCGGCCTACACTGCCATCGACGCGTTGGAACAAGCTGACAAGAGCGTCGACGCGCTGGTACAAGCAGTTGCCGCCGACAAGCCCGAGGTTGTTGTCGACCTGGGTGATATCTCGCGCCGCCTACACGAGCTGGTCGAGAACCTCAAACTCATCATTGACGGTACCGATGAACACTACGTGTACTCGCTGCAGGTCAATCGCAGGCTGCGTGCCGGCGGAGAGTCAATGACCGCAGAGCGCATCGACATTGGCGAGGCCTTGGCAACCGAGTGGCTGCCCGAGGTTCACACGGCTATCTTTGCATCGGCGACCATGACGGTTTCCAAGAGCTTTGAGCACTTTAACCATGCCGTCGGCCTCGATCGCATCGGCGCCTCGACATCATCGTCACTGCACTTGGATTCGAGCTACGACTTCGATTCGAATATGGCCGTGGTCGTGGCTGGGGATATCCCCGATCCGCGCGATCGTGAGAGCTACCTTTCGGCGCTCGAGCGTGTGCTGGTCGACGCTCATCTTGCCATGGGCGGCTCGGTGCTCACGCTGTTCACCAACAGGCGTGACATGGAGGAACTGTACGCTCGTGTCGAGCCCAAGATGGCTCGTGCGGGTCTGGAACTCAACTGCCAGCAGCGCAACTCGTCTCCTCGCCGTCTGCGCGATCGTTTTATCAACGAACCGACCTCGTCGCTCTTTGCGCTTAAGGCCTTTTGGGAGGGGTTTGACGCCAGCGGCGAGACGCTGCGCTGCGTCATCATCCCCAAGCTGCCGTTCTCGAGCCCCACAGACCCGCTCTCATGCGAGCGCAATCTGCGCGAAGACCGCGCTTGGGCGCGCTATTCGCTGCCCGAGGCCGTGCTCGAGGTCAAGCAGGCCGCCGGCCGCCTCATTCGCTCATCGACCGATTGTGGCGTACTCATCTTGGCCGACCCGCGCCTGGTGACGAAGGGCTACGGCAAGAAATTCTTAACGTCGCTGCCCACGAGTTCCTATCAGCGCATCGAATCGGCACAAATCGGGCACTATCTACAGCTGTGGCGCGCACGCCACGAGCGGCGCCGCTAAAGCGGACAGACGAGGGATTTTGCCATATCGCACAGACGATCTGACAGGGCGGGGTCATCCAGGATGCGGATGGCCCCGCCCGCTGCGATTACCTGGCTTAACAGCCAGCGCTCGGAGCCGTAGCACACGTTCACTGTTGAGCTGTCCGCCCCATTGGGTTCAATCGACATGATGCCGGGCCAGTCTAGGCGCTCCGCCAAGGCGCGCGGCATGAGAAGCTTCGCGCTCCGTTCCGCCTGGGCGAGGGAGTCGTGGAGGGTCGCGGGCTCCGATGCGTGGCGCACGACGGAGTCGTCGGTCAAGACCAGGCCCTCGATTTTATCCATACGATAGGTACGCTGTTCGTCGACCGCGACATCCCAGGCAATCAGATACGTTTGGTCGCCGTTTGTTGTGATGCGCAAGGGGTCGACCAAACGCTCGCGCGCTTGTGTGTCATCCATCGAGCGATATGAGATACGGCAGCGAACGCCGTCCCGAATGGCGCAGCTCAGCTGCTGCCAGTGCGATCCGTGGGCGACGGTGTCAAAGACGCGCTGGTTGTAGCCGAGCTCTTTGGGAAGAAGGGCGCGCCGTATTCGAGCCGCCGCTTGGGGTTCGATCCCCAATGATTCAAGTTCATGGTTGAGCACAGCGCCCTCGGCGGCACTCAGGCGCAGCGGTAGCACGCGCCCCACATCACCGGTGAGGACCACGCACTCGCCGCGGCGTTCGCAGATAATACGTGCGCCCGATTCTCGGTCCGCAAGTGTCGAGACGATCTCGAGAATCTCGTCGAGCGATGCCCCCGTGATATCAAAGCGACAGCAAAGCTCGTCTCGTGTCATGCCATTCTCGCCGGCGGCGTAGAGGGCCTCCATGATGTCGATGGCGCGCGAGAGTCTTTGCTCGCTGGTGAGTTTACGCACGGACATGCTCGTGCACCGTCCTTTCGATGAGGTGATTCCACGCCTGCTTGAGAGAATCGGGGGCGACGGGCCTCATGCCATCCATGGCATGGGCCATGCAAAACGAGGCTGCGGCCTCAAAGTCGCGCACGTCAACGGTCCAAGTCCACTCTGCTTCGGTGCGCGTGAGTTCGCCTCGTCCGCGTGTGAGACCGCTGATCATATCGGCCTGCGCTTCACGCGCGAACGAGAACGTAGCCGCAACGGGTGGGCGGTCGGCAAAATCGAACTCAAAGAATAAGTAATCGTTGAGGTTGAAATCCGCAGGAATGGCGTAGGCTTTCGAAGGCCTCCAGGCGCGAATGATGCGGTCGCAGCGGAATGTTCTGATATTGTCGGTGGCATTGTCGAGGCCGCAGAAGTATGCCGTACCCTCGCGCTCGAACATGCCGTAGACGCAAACGGTCCGCTCGCGTTGTTCACCGCGTCCGTTTTGGTACAAAAAGCGCAGCGCGCAACGCTCGGCAAAGGCACTCCATACCGCATCGACGGCGGGAGAGCGGCGGATCGGTGCCTCTCCTGTCGTCGACATGCCGGTGAGGTAGGCAATCTTGGAGCGAATGTCGGCAAGCGGCGCGGCAAAGGTGGATGAGCCTGCCGCGAGTGTCTGGTCGATGGCGTTGAGCAGGATGTCGGCATCGTCTGCGGTGATGAGACCGCCCGCGGCAAACGTGTGCTCGCGGTCGATCGTCCACGCGCTCTCCTCGGTTTCCTGCGCTCCGGCAGCACGAACCTCTCTGATAACGATGCCGCGTTCGAGCAGCTTGTCGCGATCGCGGCGGAACTTACGCTTGTCTGAGTCGATATTGCCCGAGCCGTACCCCAAATCGGAATCCAGGACGATTTGCTCGGTCGTCAGCGGTTCGGGAGAACTGTTGAGTACAAAGAAAAGGTTGAGGATGCGCTGAGCCGTTTTATCGAAACCGGGCTCGGGTGCACCCTTTTTAATTGTCGCGGTCGCGTCGCTTGCCGTCATAGAATCCTCGCATGAGAAGGTCGTTTGATGCCATGATTTTAGTCCGATATGGAGATTAGGCTATATCCTTGTCCGCTCGCGGCGTTAAGATGCCCCGAATTCGGTCGTTTGCGCTCGCTCGGGGTATACTTTCGACTATATACGGTTCTAATGTGCATGCATTGGGCCTATTTGTCGGATTATGGATGTGGAGCGCACATGGCGAACACCCAGAACTATATTAACCACCTGCTGCAGAACACCGGCATTACGCCGGCGTGCAGTGAAGAAGAGCGCCTGGCTGCTGAGGATATCGCTCAGATT
The DNA here is from genome assembly GCA_905216105.1 of uncultured bacterium. GTDB lineage: Bacteria > Actinomycetota > Coriobacteriia > Coriobacteriales > Coriobacteriaceae > Collinsella. Next base: position 6,087 of record CAJMSG010000031.1, read on the forward strand.
TTCCGCAACCACGGCTTTGACCCCGAGGTGCAGGAATTTAATGCTCCCGCGCCCAGCAGGTTGGCGTTTGCCGTTACCGGTATTCTCGCATTTGCCGGCGCCCTGCTGATGGGCATCGGTGGCGGTATCGGCTTGGTCGGCACCTTGCTGGCCATTGTCGGTGCCGTGCTCTACGTGCTCGAGCGCACGGGGCATCCCGTGGTTTCGCGCCTGGGAAAGACCGGTGTGAGTCAAAATGTCATCGCCTATCACAAGGCCTCGGGCCCGCTTGCGTCTCCGCGCAACCGCCCGGTCGTCGTGGTGGCCCACTATGATTCCCCCCGCGCCGAGCTCCTTGCTCGCGAGCCCTACGCTCCGTATCGCGCGCTCATCGCCAAGCTCCTGCCTGTCGCCACGATCGCGCCCGCGGCTGTCGCCATCCTGCGCATCCTGCCGCTTCCCGGCGTGCTCAAGGTGCTGCTGTGGGTTGTCGCGATTCTGGCCTCCCTTGTGGCACTGGCCAACGCCGCTAATATCATCTCCAACCGCTTTGTGCTTCCCTACACGTCTGGCGCGGTGTGCAACAAGTCCTCTGTTGCCGCCATGCTCGGTGTCATGGACAACGTTGCCCCCTATCAGGGCGAAAACGAGTTCCCCGACGACATTCCATTCGATACCTATTTTGGCGAGCAGAAGCGTCGCGCCGAGGAAATGGCGCGCGCGGCGGCCGAGTATGCCGCGGCCCAGCAGCAAAACGATTACGGCAACACCATTGAATATGAGGAACCTTCCTACGACGAGGACGAGTTTGGCCAGCCGGTGGCGCCTGACGATGTACCCGAGCAGGAAGAGGCTTTTGATGGACAGATCGATGGTTTTGAGGGTGCCTCTGCCGACGAGACGCTGATCGGCGTTATCGCGACCGAGGCTCAAGACCAGACTGCCCAGGCCGAAGTGTCCACCGAGGAAAAGTCCTCCGCCGAGCCGGCGGAGGAGCCCGCGGTGGTCGAAGTCGCCGAGCCCAAGCCCAAGCTCTATCGCAATGCCGCCGGCAATATCCGCTTTGGTTCGGATGCCATCCGTGCGCTCGGCATGCTTCCCGAGTCCTGCACGCTCGATTACGAAGAGGGCGAGGAGCCGACGTTTGAGCCGGAGCCTGCTTCCGTTGCACAGGAGCCTGCGCCCGCGGCCAATACGGCTGTTGCTCCCGCCGAGTCGGTCGCTGCCCCTGTTGCTGCCGCGGAGTCTGACGCAAAGCCCGCGCTCGATTCTGCAGCCGGTCTGGATATTCTGGCGCCTGCCGCTCCGGCACAGGTTGAAGACGAGGCCGCTGACGAAGACTATGACGAGTATCCGCAGCGCGTGTCCTATGAGAGTGACACCGATTTCTCGGCCGAGCTTCCCTCGACAACGCCCCATGCCGATATCGCTTCCGCGTTCTCCTCGATTGGTGCCAGCGCTTCTAGCTTCTTTAAGGGTGCCCTTGCGAAGGGCAAGAAGTTCGTCGACGACTTTGAGGAAAAGCGTGCCGCTGCCCGCGAGGCCGCCGAGCGGGAGGCCATCGCCCAGCAGCAGGCCGCCGAGGCCGAGCGTGAGCGTGCGGCACAGGAGTTCGAGCAGAGCGAGGCCGAGCAGCCGGAGCCTGTCGATGTCGCCGACGCCACGACGTCCTTCGAGGCTCCGCAGCCGACATCCGCTGACGTTGCCGAGGCTACGACGTCCTTTGAGGCACAGCAGCCGGCCGATGGCACCATGTCATTCGATGCCACGATGACGTTTGAGAAGCAGGGCACCGCAATTGCTGAGCCCCTTCCCATCTCCGATGGTGCTCAGGACGCCGCCGATGATTCGGTTATCGACGAGGCCGATTCCGTTGAGGCCAGCGCACCCGAGCAGGTCGAGGCTCCTGTTATGGAACAGGAGCCCCCTGCGATTGGCGAGGCTCCCAAGACGGATGAGTCCAGGCCTTATTCTACGCAGATCTTTACCATGCCCGCGCCGAGCGACCCCGGTGTCACGGTGGCCAATGCCGCTCCCACGCAGGACGAGACGGTTGACTCCCTCATGGCGCAGATTTCGTCTCAGGTGCCTCCGCGCCAGCAAATGAATATCCCCGATCCGGCCTCCGCGCCTGTGCCCTCTTCGTCGCCGCTGGCCTCGGTCCCCGATCCGTCACTGCCTTCGATGCAACAGGCCAACGTCGCGTCCCGCACGTCGCTGTTCGATCTTCCCGATCCTTCGGCACAGACAAATGATCCCTTTGCGACGGCGCAGGGCCCCGAGCCCACATCGGCACCGGTCGCGACCCCCATGCCCATCTCCTCGGGCGCACAGCCGCTCGAGACCATCTCGGCTCCTGCTTCGACGGGCGCCAAGCCGCAGAAGCGTGGCCTGGGTGGCTTGTTCGGTCGCAAAAAGAAGAACGAGCAGGACAGCATGAGCGACTGGCTGGGCGTCGAAGACGATTACGATGCCAAGAAGTCTGGTCGCGGCATTGGCTCGTGGGATAACTTCGAGGATGACGACGACGGTTGGAAGGGCGGCGCCACCTCCTCCGATGGTGCTTCTGCCGAGGATATGCTCTCGGCCGTTGCCTCCATGGGTGACGATGAGCTGCTCGGCCACGATATCTGGTTCGTCGCAACGGGCGCGTCCGATTGCGACGGCGCCGGCATGAGGGCGTTTTTGGCCTCGCATCGTGACAAGCTCCGTGGTGTGTTCTTCATCAACCTCGAGTCTATCGGTGCCGGCAGGCTTTCGGTGGTAACGGTCGAGGGCGAGCAGCAGCTGTTTAAGGGCGATCGACGTATCATGAATCTTGTCAGCAAGGTGTGTAAGTCGTTCCACGTCGATTGCGGTGCATTCGAGATGCCCTATGCAAAAACCGATGCATCCGCAGCGCTCGAGGCGAGCCGTCGCGCCCTTACGATTGCCGGTGTGGACGGCCCGCGCCTTGCCTGCGCTCGCACCGAGGATGACCTGCCGTACAACGTCAATCCGACCAATATCGCTACGGTGTCCGAGGTCGTGACCGAGGTCATTCGTCGTTCGTAGACAGACCCGCTAAGGAGTCAGCGTGTTTTCGTACATCAAGCGCCATTGGCCCATCTATTTGATCTTGACCCTGATCGCTATCGCATTGGGTTTTGGGGCCGCGTATGTCGTTGGCGTTAAGGGCTCGACGCCCGAGACGACAATGAACGAAGAGGTGGAGCAAGAGCAAAGTTTGGGTGCCGACGGTATTTCCGAGTCCGATCAGGCAGCCATCGATGGCGGTTCGTCATCTGCTGAATAGCCGATTCATCGTTTATGCCCAAGGCGGGCGAGCCGGGAGACTGGCTCGCCCGCTTTTTCATCGTGCTAGCGCTTTTTTGTGGCTGACTTAAGGCGAGCGAACCATAGGGCCGCAGTGCCCGAGGTCAGGAGTGCAGTGATGCATGCGGCGACGGTAACAGACCCCGTTGCCGGCAGGTTCTGAGGCAGGGCGCATCGTTGGATGACGCGGTCCTCATCATGCGCCTCGAGTTTATCGCCACCGCCGTTGCGACAAAGATCGACGCGCGCGCTGTTGGCGAGTGCGGTTTGGGGCGTATAGGACGGCGTTGCCTGCATATGCACGACTGCGCCTCGGGCATCCGAGCTAAGGGCCGCCTTGGCATCGTCAAGATCGTCGTGTTCGTCTTTAAGGTCATCCCGGGTCCAAGAGCCCGCCTCGCTTCTGGTTGTAAAGTCGGCGGCTACCGCACCGTATTCAAAACGGATGCCCGTGATGACGGCGTCGTCTGTAAGATCAATCTCTTTCGTATCGAGCGTGACGGACTTGTCTGTCGGGATATCTGCTTTCCATAGGTGCCACCCGTCGTAATCGACGAGACGCGCATCTTCGCCCAGCAGCTTTGTAACCTCTTCCGTTTCGAGCCAAGGATTGCGATGCTCGTCGTTAAGTGTTGCATTGGCCTGCTTGCCCGTATCGCTTGTTCCTGCCGGAGACGTTCGATACCACACGTTGCACAGCCCGTTTAGATCACCGACCGCAATAGGGGTTTCAACGGCGACAAGTTTCGCTGCGCCATCTTTGGCGCACTCGAGGTCGTCAGTGATGGTCAACTCGTCGACCCAGGTGCTCGACTCATTTTTGGCGTCGATGGTATAGGAGAAGGCGCCTTGCGTATTAGTCCGTGCTTTGGCTCGGTTTTTTCCGTCACCGTTGGCAACGAGTTTGCTTATGACTGGCTGTGCAATCTCTTGGCGCTTATCGACGCTTCCCCTGATCTCGATGGGGGTGTCCTTCATGGCTATGGTTTGAACTTCTCCCGTGGCCTTCACTTCAAACGTTATCTCTTCGGCGAGGTCGTAGGTTCGCGGAGCCATCGTTTCGCGCAGGGTGTAGGTGCCGGGTGAAAGGTGCTCAATGCGGTGCGGTTTGCCGGATGAAGTCCAAGAATCGATTTCGTTGCCATTGGAGTCGCAGAGGACAAGCTCGGCGCCTGTCACTTCCTGACCTCCGCACGCGTCGACTTTGGAGACATCGATCTTGGTATAGCCGTTGGAAACGTCAAGGTGCACTTCGATCACGGGCGTTTGCTGGTCGGCGTACGACAACTTCACAGTATGTGGGGTCGGGTTGAGCAGATAACCTTCGGGCGCTTGTGTCTCGACGACCTCGTAGGTGGCGGCACCGCATCCCAGCGATAGATGATCGACTCGCGCGTGCCCCCGTTCGTCGGTTGTAACGGTGGCGACGGTTTCGCCATCCAGGGCGACGATGCTGCCGTCGGCCCGCACGATGTCGCCGTCAGCGCGGATGTCAAACGTGGCTCCAGCGAGGGCGCGCCCATCTACAGCATCCGCCTTAATGATTTCGATGCTTCCGGTTGCGGCGTCGTCATAGAACGAGGCGACGGCGACCGGTGTCAGATTTCTGTCAGCGGGAATCGTTATCTCCAGGTCTTCTCCGCGCAGATACGGTTCCTTGGCTGATGCCTCGCGCACGTAGTATGTTCCGGGATTAAGTGATTCGGGCAGCGTGACGGCGCCGGCTGTATCGGTTGTGAAGGTATTCATTACATTGTGGGCCGGATACCAACATGTTTGCGAGACGGGCTCGTGGTGGCTATCGAGCAGCTGGAACGTAAAGCCGGCAAGTGGTACGGTGCCGCCGGTCTGAGCATCGCGCTTTACAATTTGAAGGTATGTCGATAGGGCATGGTTGTCTACGATGTACTGAAGCTCGGCGCCGTCTGCGATCTGCTCTGCTGTGATGGTCCATCCCCCTGCTTGCTTAAATCCTTCAGGGACCGTTTCTGCAACCTCGCGAACGGTGTAGCCCGCGCGGTCGTAGGGAATGGCACCGTGAGCGCCAGCGGGTCGCTTGCCTGCGCCAAACCATGCTTCGGGCTGGTCTTTGGTGGAGGCAAAGCCGTAAACGTTTGTGGTCAACGTGCCGACGACTTGTTGGGAGCTATTGCTGACAACTTCAAAGACGACGCCTCCCGCCGGCTGCTCAAGGCCGGACTCATCGTTATCGCCATGGTCCTTAAACTTCGAGATTTCAAGGTCAAAGGCGATGGGGATGTTGGGAATACGGCTTTCGAGCTCAACGATGCCCGTATCTCCGAGTTGCTCGGCACCGACGGTGTAGCTCCAACAGTCGTTTGAAATCAGGTAGCCCTCGGGCGCTTTCGATTCGTAGATGGTAGAGGTGCCCAGAGGAACGTCGTCGAGAATCGCCTGTCCGTTTTCGTCGGTCGTAAGGGTGCGAGTCCAGCCGGGAGTTGATTGCGAGACGCAGGTGAATTCAGCGCCCGCAAGCGACGCCCCAACTTGGGCACCGGCATCCGTGGCGGCATCGATTTTTGCAATACGCAAGGTGATGGTGCCGGGCTGTTCGTTGACAGTGACATGCTCGCCGCTGTTTTGTGTGGTGAAGGCTATTCGGTCGCTTCGAGGGATATAGCCTGCCGGGGCTTTGGTTTCGACCAGGTAATATGCCGTATTGGGCAAAAGTGTTGCTTGTGCACGCCCGTTTTCGTCCATCTGGATAGTGCCGACACGTGCATCGCCTGCACTTTCAAAGATATCGAAGGTTGCGCCATCGAGTCTGTAGGTGTCGTTGCCGGCGGTGATGTCAGCCTGGGATGATTGTTTTTGGAAAGATGCGGAGACGGCGGGCAGAACATAGAGCATGTCCTGGTGTCGACCCTCACCCGAGACCGGGCCGTGATAACGCCTGGCTCGATGTGGGGCTGCCTTAATGGATCCGGACTTAGCGCTGTCGTAGAGCCAACGTGCAGCCGCTACGGCCTCGGCGTTTTCGTAAAACCTACCACTCCTGGCAACTCCCTTGCTATTTGTATACGAATAGGTGCCGTCGGGGTGCGTGGTTCCCTTGAGCATCCACACGGCAATCTGGGTGGCGGCACGGGCGAGATCGGGCGACAGGTTGTGGCCGCCAAAGGATGTATTGGAGGGGTATCCGTGACAGACGATGGCGGCAAATTCGTCATCGAGCCATGTCCAGCCCTGGTTATATGTACGCCATGGCCCTCCCGGCTTGCTGGGGCCGGGGCAGTCTTGATTCATGCAGTACGAAATTGAAGTGTCCTGTGCCTCGTATTTACCGACACCGAAGGGACCGCAGCCGTCGCTTATGGTGCGGAAATTAAGAGTGTCACTCCCATCGACGGCGAGTGCGGCCCCTGGTGCCAGGCAGCCGATCAGAAAAAAGAGGAGCAGGAGCAGCGGACCTGTTGCGATTGCGCTGTGGACAGAGTGCGTGGGTGCGTTGGACATGGCTGCTCCTTATCCCTCGTGCGCCGCACGGGGAGGCCGCGGCGCTTGGGATGAGGCTACCGCCATGGTTCATGCGGGTAAGTACCAGAAGCTGACCAAAAGCTTGCCCGATTTGTGACAAATCGAGCTCAAATACAACAATCAGATAAAAGCGCAGGTAGAAGATGGTAAGAAAAGAAAGACAAAGGTCCTCATCTCCACAATTGGCGCGGTTTTCAAACGATTCTCCACAGCTAAAACAAACATCGACACCCTTGTATCGAACAAGACAACCGCGTTATACTAGCCAACACACAAGCGGGCATCGCCAAGTGGTAAGGCATCAGCTTCCCAAGCTGACACTCGCGGGTTCGAGTCCCGTTGCCCGCTCCAGTAAAAAGCACGAGCACGGCACCATCACGGTGCCGTGCTTTTTTCAATAAAGTGCCGGGACTCGAACCCGCCAGGGTGCGAGCGTAAAGCAAACGCGAAGCGTCTGTAGCGAGCAGGCGAAGGCGCCGGCAGGCGCCTGAAGCCGGTGCGGATTTGCGAAGCAAATACGCGGACGTCCCGTTGCCCGCTCCATCGAGCACGGGAGACCTCGGGAGCGGCGAATCCAGCAAAGTCTTCCCCCATCGTCTCCGTGACTCCGAGGAGACTGCCCACAGCCGATGTACGTCCGCGACGCGGGCGTGTAGACGTCCCGTTGCCCGCTCCATCGAGCATGGGAGGTCTCGGGAACATCGGATTCAACCCGCTATGCCCGTGCATGTGCACGGACCGGGGCATGCCGATCGCAGCCGGCGCGTATTTGCGAAGCAAATACGCGGACGCCCTCATGGCCGCTCTATGCTACAAAATGTTAGGTTAATGCCCGCTATCGCTACTCGCACCCGCGCACGGTACAATGGTTGGGTTACGACCAACGTGCCAATAACCAAAAAGGAGCCGCTATGATCGATCGCTATACCCGCCCGGAGATGGGACACATCTTCTCCCTCGAGAACAAGTACGCCATTTGGCAGGAGATTGAGGTCCTGGCCTGCGAGGCTCAGGCGGAGCTCGGCAAGATCGGTATTTCCAAAGAAGAGGCCCAGTGGATTCGCGACCACGCCAACTTTGAGAAGGCGAAGGTTGACGAGATCGAGGAGGTCACGCGCCACGATGTCATCGCCTTCCTGACCAACATGAAGGAATATATCGACGCCGATGTTCCCGAGGGCGAGCCCAAGCCTAGCCGCTGGGTTCACTACGGTATGACCAGCTCCGACCTGGGTGATACGGCTCTGTGCTATCAGCTTACTCAGGCGTGTGACCTGATTATCGAGGACGTTAAGAAGCTCGGCGTGATCTGCAAGCGTCGTGCCTTCGAGGAGCGCAATACGCTCTGCGCCGGCCGCACCCATGGTATCCATGCCGAGCCGATGACCTTCGGTATGAAGTTTGGCTCTTGGGCATGGGAACTCAAGCGCGACCTCGATCGTCTTGAGGACGCTCGCAAGAACGTTGCCTTCGGTGCCATCTCCGGTGCCGTCGGCACCTACAGCTCCATCGAACCGTTCGTCGAGGAGTACGTCTGCGAGCACCTGGGCCTGGTCCACGATCCGCTGTCCACGCAGGTCATCAGCCGCGATCACCACGCCTACCTTGCCGGCGTGCTTGCCACTACGGCGGCCACCTGCGAGCGCATCGCGACCGAGGTCCGCAACCTGCAGAAGACCGATACGCTCGAGGCCGAGGAGCCGTTCCGCAAGGGTCAAAAGGGCAGCTCCGCCATGCCGCACAA
>CAJMSG010000032.1:0-14400 GCA_905216105.1 uncultured bacterium
AGTTCTCCGATGTGGGTGGCACCCTGACGCTGGGCGATCAGGTTATCGCCGGTGCCTACCCCATCCGTGTTGCCGAGATGGCAATGACGGGCCAGCCCTTCTCCGACAGCACCTACTTCAACAGCTACACCTTCAACAACCTGTGGCCCTACATCGGTATCGGTCTCGCCTTTATCTTCACCGCTTACAAGGGGAACAAGGATAAGACCAAGGCCGTTATCATCCCGCTGATCATCACCGCCGTGCTCTCCTGCGTGACCGAGCCCATGGACTTCCTCTTTGTCTTTGCCGCTCCCGTGCTCTTTGTCGTTCACTCGGTTCTGTCCGGCATCTTCCTGGTCCTGCTCAAGGTCCTCTCCGTGCCCGCTTCGACTGCAGGCGGCATCATCAACATCGTGGTTTCCAATCTGGTCCTGGGTGTCGACAAGACCAACTGGCCGGTTATGCTGGTGCTTGGAGTCGTCAACGCCGCTCTGTACTTCTTCCTCTTCACATTCCTTATTAAGAAGCTCAACCTCCACACGCCTGGTCGCGAGGAGGAGTCCGAGCTCGCCGAGTCCGTTGCCGAGGGCGAGGCCGCCGCGTCTGTCGCGGTGAAGCAGGGCGCTGTTGCCGCGGCTCCCGCAGAGGGCGTCGATGCAGGTATTGCCGACCTGGTCGCAGGTCTTGGCGGCAAGGACAACATCGAGGAGCTCGAGAACTGCTTTACGCGTCTCCGCGTGAACGTTAAGAACCCGGACCTCATCAATGAGGACCTCATCAACCACGTGCCCAACAGCGGCATCAACCGCAACGGCAATAATATCCAGATCATCTTTGGCATGAAGGTCGCCGAGATGCGCGACAAGGTCGAAAACGCAATTGAGAAGGAGCAGTAAACAATGATCATTACTCTGTGTGGTGGCGGATCCACCTTTACCCCCGGCATCGTCAAGTCCATCGCTCTGCGCAAGGACGAGCTCGACGTTGACGAGATTCGTCTGTACGACATCAACGAGGAGCGCCAGCGCAAGATCGGCGTGCTCGTGGACTGGATTTTGCACGAGGACCTTGGCCTGGACATCAAGCTCACGGTGACCACCGACAAAAAGACGGCTTTTACCGACGCGAGCTTCGTGTTTGCCCAGATGCGCGTGGGTGGCTACGCCATGCGCGAGCAGGACGAGAAGATTCCGCTGCGTCACGGCTGCGTGGGTCAGGAGACTTGCGGTTGCGGCGGCCTTGCCTACGGCATGCGCACCATCTTCCCCATGGTCGAGCTGATCGATGACGTTGAGAAGTACGCCAAGAAGGACTACTGGATTCTCAACTACTCCAACCCTGCCGCCATCGTCTCCGAGGGCTGCCGCGTGCTGCGCCCCAACGCTCGCATCATCAACATCTGCGACATGCCGATCGCGATCATCGACGTGGTTTGCGCCGCGCTCGATATCGAGAAGAAGGATGTCGAGTACGATTACTTTGGCCTCAACCACTTTGGTTGGTTTACCTCGATCCGTCACAAGGGCGAGGAGGTCCTGCCCCAGCTGCGCGAGTACATCAAGGAGCACCAGATCCTGCTGCCCGACTCCTACCTCAAGGGCATGGGCTCGCTCATGGCAAAGAAGCCCGAGGAGACCGCCGACGAGCACCCCGAGCAGAACCGCCACACCAAGGGCAGCTGGTACTACGTCTGGAAGGGCGAGTACGAGATCATGGAGTGCTTCCCGGAGTACCTGCCCAACACGTATCTGAACTACTACCTGCAGCAGAAGGAGTTCGTCGAGCACTCCAACCCCGAGCGCACCCGTGCGAATGAGGTTGAGGAGACGCGCGAGAAGAACCTCTTCGACGGCATCGATCACTACGAGAAGACGGGCGAGATCGACGAGAGCACGTTCTATGCGGGTAGCCACGGCGACTGGATTGCCGACCTGGCTATCGCTCTGAAGAACGACACCAAGCAGCGCTTCCTGGTCATTTGCGAGAACAAGGGCGCTATCCCCAACATGCCCTACGACGCTATGGTCGAGCTGCCTGCCTACATTGGCAAGAACGGCCCCGAGGTCATCAGCCGCGACAACATTCCTCTGTTCCAGCAGGGCCTCATGATGCAGCAGCTGAACTCCGAGAAGCTCGTGGTCGAGGCTACGATCGAGGGTTCGTACGAGAAGGCGCTCAAGGCCTTTACGCTGAACAAGACCGTGCCTTCGATGAAGGTCGCCAAGGAAGTTCTCGACGACATGATCGAGGCCAACAAGGGTTACTGGCCCGAGCTTAAGTAAAAGCAACAGGGTCGCTGACCGCATGCCTGGAGCAATGCCCCGTCCACGTGATTGCGTGGGCGGGGCATTGTCATTTGGTAACGCGTTTTATCAAATATGGCATTTATCTGCGGTAATGTTCTATTTCACCGCCGAGGGTGACATTTTATACCGCCTGCCGAACTGCGTGGAGACCTAACAACTTTTTAGGTCAGTGTTGTGCGTGTAGCAACTTCGCCCGGCCTCGCCTCCGGGCTGCCATGTGAGAGGGGATCTTATGGCTCGACTGCACGTAATGGAACGCAGCCACGCTCAGGCCGTCATGGACGACCTGCACGATGCGCTTGGACGCCGTCTGGCGGTGAGTTCGCTCGCCCCGTGCCCCGTTGAGTTTACGGCGGCGCTCGTCAACCTGTGCTCCACCCAGAGCTGCGGCAAGTGCACGCCCTGCCGCGTGGGCTTGAGCGCGCTGAGCGACCTGCTCGCCGATGTGCTCGAGGGCCGCGCCGATGAGTCCACGCTCAACTTGATTGAGCGCACGGCCCGCACCATCTATCTTTCGAGCGATTGCGCCATCGGTTACGAGGCCGGCGCCATGGCGCTTACGGCTATCCGCGGTTTCCGCGACGATTTTGAGCACCACATCCGCGAGCACTCCTGTGGCTTTGACCGCGAGGCCCGCGTCCCGTGCGTCTCGGGCTGTCCGGCGCACGTCGACATTCCCGGTTACATTTCGCTCGTCGAGGCCGGCCGCTATGCCGATGCCGTCAAGGTCATCCGCAAGAACAACCCGCTGCCGCTCGTTTGTGGCCTGGTGTGCGAGCATCCCTGCGAGATGCACTGCCGTCGCGGCATGGTCGACGATCCCATGAACATCCTCGCCCTCAAGCGTTTTGCCGTTGAGCACAGCGACCTCAATGATTACAAGCCCAGCGTGGCCGACAACACCGGCAAGCGCATCGCCGTGATTGGCGGCGGTCCGGCCGGCCTTTCCTGCGCCTACTACCTGGCCGTGATGGGCCATAAGGTGACGATCTTTGAACAGCGTCATCACCTGGGTGGCATGCTGCGCTATGGCATTCCCAGCTACCGTCTGCCGCGCGAGCGCTTGCAGGCCGAGATCGACTGGATCTTGAGCGCCGGCATCGACGTGGAACTCGACCACTCCGTCAATGGCGAGGAGCTTGCCCGCCTGCGCGACGAGTTCGATGCCGTTTATCTGGCCATTGGCGCCCACAGCGATAAGAAGCTCGGCCTTCCGGGCGAAGAGGCGCTCGGCGTGGAGTCGGCCGTCAAGATGCTGCGCGCCATCGGCGACGACGAGCTGCCCGACCTGAGCGGTCAGCGCGTGTGCGTCATCGGCGGCGGCAATGTGGCCATGGACGTGGCACGCTCTGCCGTGCGCTGCGGTGCCGAAAAGGTGAGCATCGTCTACCGCCGTCGCATCTGCGACATGACGGCCCAGGATGCCGAGATTGCCGGCGCCCAGGCCGAGGGCTGCGAGGTTCTGGAGCTCACCGCACCGCTCGCTATCGAGACGGGCGAGGAAGGTCGCGTGAGCGGCCTGCGCGTGCAGCCGCAGATTATCGGCGAGCCCCGTCGTGGGCGTCCGGCCCCGCGTGCCGCCGCCACGCTCGAGCGCGTCATTCCCTGCGAGCGCGTGTTTGTGGCCATTGGCCAGGACATCGATTCCAAGCCGTTTGAGGACATGGGTATCGCCTGCAAGTGGGGTCGCGTCGTCACCGATTCGGACGGCGCCGTGCCCAACTTCGATGGCCTCTTTAGCGGCGGCGACTGCCAGACCGGCCCCGCCACGGTCATCCGTGCCATCAACGCCGGCCGCGTTGCTTCGGCAAATATCGACCGCTACTTGGGCTTTGACCACAAGATCAAGCTCGACGTTGAGCTGCCGACCGTGCAGTTTAAGGGCAAGCACGAGTGCGGCCGCTGCGAGCTGGGCGAGCGCGAGGCCGGCGAGCGCATCCACGATTGGAATCTGGTCGAGCAGGGCCTTACCGAGCAGGAGGCACGCCAGGAGGCAAGCCGCTGCCTGCGTTGCGACCACTTTGGCTTTGGCGCGTTCCGCGGAGGGAGGAACCTGGAATGGTAGAGCTCAACAACCCCACTGTCAGCGACAACACCGAAAGCGGAGCACTCAACATGGTTAAGCTCACGATCGATAATTGCGAGGTCGTGGTGCCCGAGCACACCACGATCCTGGATGCGGCCAAGTCCGTCGACATCCAGATTCCCACCCTGTGCTACCTGCGCGATCTAAACGAGATCGGCGGTTGCCGCGTGTGCGTGGTCGAGGTTGAGGGCTGCGACCAGCTGGTTGCCGCCTGCAACAACTACGTGCTCGACGGCATGGTGGTTCACACCAACAGCCCCAAGGCCCGCGAGGCGCGTCGCACCAACGTGCAGCTGCTGCTGTCCCAGCACGACTCGCGCTGTACGAGCTGCGTGCGCAGCGGTAACTGCAACCTGCAGACCATCGCCAACGACCTGGGCATCTTCTATCTGCCGTACGAGCAGCACCTGGCGCGCGAGGGCTGGGACTTCGATTTCCCCATCATCCGCGATAACGACAAGTGCATCAAATGTATGCGCTGCATCAAGGTGTGCGAGAGCGTGCAGGGCTTAGGAATTTGGGACCTGACCAACCGCGCCACGCATACCGCCGTGGGCACCCGCGGGCGTGCGCCGATCGGCAAGACCGATTGCGTCGCGTGCGGTCAGTGCATTACGCATTGCCCGACGGGCGCCCTGCGCGAGCGTGACGATACTGAGACCGTGTTCGATGCTCTCGCCGATCCCGACAAGATCGTGCTGGTGCAGATTGCGCCGGCCGTGCGTAGCGCCTGGGGCGAGGAGCTCGGCATTCCGCGCGAGGAGGCTACCGTCGAGCGCCTGGCTTGCGCGCTGCGCCGCGTGGGCTTTGAGTACGTGTTCGACACCGACTTCTCGGCCGATCTCACCATTATGGAGGAGGGTTTCGAGCTGCTCGAGCGCCTGGGTAAGACCGCCAAAGGCGAGGGCGACAGCCACGGCTGGCCCATGTTCACGAGCTGCTGCCCGGGCTGGGTGCGCTTTGTGAAGGCACGCTATCCGGAGTTTGTCGACAGCCTGTCCACGTCCAAGTCGCCGCAGCAGATGTTCGGCGCTATCGCCAAGACATATTACGCCAAGGTGCTGGGCGTGGAGCCCGAGCGTCTGTTTGTGGTGTCCGTGATGCCGTGCACGGCCAAGAAGGCCGAGTGCGCGCTGCCCAGCATGGTGGGCGAGAGCGGTGCGCCCGACGTGGACGTTGCGCTGACGGTGCGCGAGATGGTGCGCATGATCCGCGCGAACCACGTGAGCGTGGATACGCTGGTTGAGGAGCCGCTCGATACGCCGCTGGGCTTTGGCACGGGCGCGGGTGTGATCTTTGGCGCCACGGGCGGCGTGATGGAGGCCGCCGTGCGCTCGGCCTATTACCTGGTGACGGGCAAGAATCCCGACGCCGACTTCTTTACCGATGTGCGCGGCCTGGACGGCTGGAAGGAAGCCGTGGCCGATATCGATGGCACCAAGGTGCGCGTCGCCGTGGCACACGGGCTGGGCAATGTTGCCCGTCTGCTCGACGCGATTCGCGACGGCCGCGTGAGCTATGACTTCGTCGAGGTTATGGCATGCCCGGGCGGCTGCGTCGGTGGCGGCGGTCAGCCCATCCACGACGGCTGCGAGCTGGCAGCCGAGCGTGGCCAGGTGCTCTGGGGCCTGGATGCCGCTGCGGACATTCGCTTCTCGCACGAGAATCCCGATGTCCAGGCGTGCTACCGCGAGTTCTTGGGTGAGCCGCTCTCGCCGTTGGCCGAGGAGCTACTGCATACCGACCATCACGCATGGACGATGCCCAACGAGGGGACGTGCTAGCGATGCGCGCGTTTGATTTTGAGATGTCGCGCCGGGGGTTTGCCTCGGCGCTCGCCGCGAGCGTCCTGTCGCTCGCGCTCGCGGGCTGTGGTGGCGGGGCTGCGGGGGCCGGGTCCGCCGCGGGCTCGGCTGCCACGGACGGCGCCGGTGCTGCTGCAGAGCCGGTCGAGGTGCACGTCGCCTCGCTCAAGGGGCCGACCTCGATTGGTCTGGTGCAGTTTATGGACCGGGCGGCCGATGGCGAGACGGACAATGAGTTCGACTTTGCGATCAACACCGCCGCCGACGAGATCGTGCCCAAGGTCATTCAGGGCGATATCGACATTGCCCTGGTGCCGGCCAACGTGGCGAGCGTGCTCTATAACAAGACCGAGGGCGCGGTGCAGGTCATCGACATCAACACGCTGGGTGTGCTGAACGTTGTGACGGGCGACGCGAAAGTGGCCTCGTTTGGCGATCTGGCGGGTCGCACCGTCTACATGACGGGCAAGGGCACCACGCCGGAGTACGTCATGAACTACCTGCTGGAGCGCGCGGGCCTGATCGGCCAGGTGACGCTCGAGTTTAAGAGCGAGCCCACCGAGGTGCTGTCGGCCCTGCTTGCCGATCCGTCTGCCGTGGGCGTGCTGCCGGAGCCGTTCAAGACCGCTGCCATCGCCAAGAGCGAAGGCAAGCTGTCGGCGCCGGTAAGTCTGGCCGATGTGTGGGACGAGTTGGCGGGTGACACGGGTTCGCGCCTGCTGACGGGCGTGACCGTGGTGCGCCGCGCGTTTGCCGAGGAACATCCCGAGGCTGTGGCGGAGTTCTTGAGCTGCCATGCGGCGAGCGTGAAGGCCGTCAACGCGGCGCCGGCGGACTGGGCTCAGGCCGTGGTCGATGCGGGCATCGTGGATAACGCCACGATTGCCGAAAAGGCGATTCCCGGGTGCATGCTCGTGTGCCAGACGGGGAAGGATATGAAGGTGGCACTTAGTGGGTATCTGCAGGTGCTGTCCGACGCGGACGCGAGCGCCGTGGGTGGTAAACTTCCGGCTGACGATTTCTACTACATGGAGTAGCCCGTGCGTGCGTTTGCTCGACAAATGACAGAGCGTATGAAGGCGGTGGCGGCAGCAGGTGCCGTCGCCGCCTTTTGGCTTGCCGTGTGGGTCTTCGCGGCGGCGCTGGTGGCGCAGCCGTTGATTTTGCCGGGGCCGGGTGCTGTTGCCTTGGCGCTGCTGCGCTTGGTGTGCGATGGCGGTACCTGGGCGATTTTGGCGGGCTCGGGCGCGCGGATACTGGGTGGGCTGGCGCTTGCCGCGGTGTGCGGCGGCGTGCTTGCCGGGATTTCGTCACGTTCGCGGGCGTTTGCGCACCTGGTGGCTCCGGCGCTGTCGTTTGTAAAGGCGACGCCGGTTGCCTGCGTGGTGGTCCTGCTGCTCATTTGGTTGGGGTCGGCGCGCGTGAGCATCGCCGCGGTCTTTTTGATGGCGCTGCCGGGCGTGTATTTTTCGCTGGCCGAGGGGCTGGCTCAGGTGAATAAAACGCTGGAGCAGATGTTCCGTCTGCATGGCGTGCGCGGCTGGCGCCTGTTTTGCGCCCATACCTGGCGCGAAGTCCTGCCGTTTGTGCTTTCGTGCGCCCGCGCCGTGATCGGCATGAGCTGGAAGGCCGGCGTGGCAGCCGAGCTGATCGGCATGGCGGTGGGCACCGTGGGCGAGCGCATCTATCAGGCAAAGCTTTTGATTGAGACGGCTGATTTGCTGGCGTGGACCGTGCTGGTCGTTGCCGCCTCGTGGGCGTGTGAGCGCGTGCTGGTGTGGCTGCTGCGGGCTTCGGGTTCCATGGCATGGCGTGTTGCCGTGCGGGCGCATGGACGCGGGGGCCGTGGGCGTGCGGCCTCTGCTGGCGCCAGCGCTGCGGCGGAGCTTGCGCTTGCCGTGGGCGACCGTGTACCCTGGGCGCCGGCGCTCGAAGGTTTGGCGCTCAACGTGCCCGCGGGTGGGCGTGTTTGCGTGATGGGCGCTTCGGGCATGGGCAAGTCGACGCTGCTTTCGTTGGCAGCGGGGGAGTGCGCGCCGTGCTCGATGGTGTTTCAGGATGCACGCTTGGTCGAGTCCGCCTCGGCGCTGGATAACGTGCTGGTGTGCGCCGATGCACGCGTGGACGCTTCGAGCGCCGCGGCAATGCTGCGCCTGCTGGCGCCGGGGGTCGATGTGCACGCTCGCGTGGCCGAGCTTTCGGGCGGGCAGCGCCGCCGTGTCGAGATCGCCCGCGCCCTGCTGTGCCCGGGCGGCGCGGTGATTCTTGACGAGCCCTTTACCGGCCTGGATGCCGCCGCGCGCGATGCGACGATCAAGGTCGTGCTCGACCTGCTCGACGGCCGTATGCTGTTGCTTGCCACGCACGATGTCGCCGACGCTCAGGCCCTCGATATCTCGGACATCACCACGCTCTAAAAACTAACTCAGCAACAAAATGATTCGTTTTCCTCCGTCCCCATGGGGTCGGGTGTGGTATTCTATCTGCGGGGTAATACTTAGGAATACCAAGTAATACAACGCCGCAGAAACAAACTCCAGATGCGGGCCAATCGGGTTGCCTTCACAGCCCGTCGCCCAGCCGCGTGGCCCGCATCTATCCGCACTACCGTCGTTTCAAAAAGGAAGCGCCATGGCAGAACACATGACCCCCGTAGTCGCGAAGGTCTTGCCCGAGGAGAAGGCAGCCTTCGCGGCGGCAACTCAGCTCGTGGGCACCACGCCGTCCAACGCCATCCGCATGTTTATCGCCGCGTTCAATCGCTGCGGCACCTTCCCGTTCGACATCTCGCCCAACGGGGCTTTTGGCACTGCGCCCGATTCTCATCAATAAGTGATCCGTTTTCCTCCGTCCCCATGGGATCAGCTCTCTGCCGAGTTGTGGTAGAACTAGGGAACGGTCTTGAGGAGGTTGGCATGCTCAATGCGATGATTTGGGCGCTTGCCTGTTTTGGCGTCGTTGCTGTCGATATTGCCCTGAGCGTCGTTTTGTTTTCCGCCCTTGGCGTCGCATCGGTGTTCATGGGTTTTTCGATCGATGACCTCGACATTCAATTGCTTCAGGCCGTCGCGCAGACAGCATCGTTTTTGATGGCGCTGCTGTGGTGGCGTTATCTGTGGCCGCGTTCGTTTATGGCACGCCGGCAAAGCGAACACCCGCTCGGCGGGGGAGCGCGTGGGGCGTGGAAACGCATCGCCTGCGTTATCGTGATCGGCCTGGCCCTGCAGGTGGTTGTTGGCTACGTGACCGACGCCGCGCTGTCGCTGTTGCCCGATGCCGCGGCCGACTACAGCGAGCTTGTCGAGGAAACAGGCATGGGCGACACCAGTTATCTCGCCGTCCTGACTACGGTACTCGGCGCCCCATTTTGTGAAGAGCTGCTGGTGCGCGGCATTATTTTTGAGTTTTCGCTCCGAGCGTTTAATCCGCAGTGCCGCCCACTTTGGAAGCGCCGGCGTCGTGCGAGCGCGCAGGATGGCGCCATGGTGCCTTGGGCGGCCCCAAGCACGTGGGGTATCGCCGCGGCAATCGTGCTGCAGGCGGCCATCTTTGGCTTTATGCATATGAACTGGGTGCAGGGCTGCTATGCGGGCGCTGCCGGCCTCATTTTTGGCTGGGTGCTCGTGACGACCGGAAAGCTCCGCTACACGATTCTGCTGCACTTTGCCTTTAATGCCGGGTCGTATCTCATGACGTTGCTCTGGTTTGTGAACACGCCGCTCGATGTGGCAATTACGGTCGCTATCGCCGGCGTCATCCTCGTTGAGGCAATGCGTTCGCTGCGCCACGCGTGTGGGGTGGATGCAGCGAGCGCACCGCTGCCCTAGTTGCGGCGTCCGCCTCCGTTGGCGCCCTGACGCCCCTGGGCTGCGCGATTGCGACCGGCAGTGTTCTGTGCGCGCGACATGCCGCTGTGCCCCTTGCTACCCTTGGGCCCCTTGCCGGCGCCACCGTGCGGCTTGCCGCCCTTCTTGCCGGTTCCATGCCCGCCGTTGGCAGATGTCTCGCCCGGGCGCGGCGGCACGGGACGAATCAGGCAATGCTTGGTGTAGCCAATCAGATCGCGGCGGCCGGCTTTTTCCAGCGCCTCGCGCACGAGCTTGTAGTTCTCGGGCTTGCGATACTGGATGAGCGCACGTTGCATGGCCTTCTCGTGCGGGTCGCGCGCCACATAGATCGGCTGCATGGTGCGCGGGTCCACGCCGGTGTAGTACATGCACGTCGACATGGTGGACGGCGTGGGGTAGAAGTCCTGCACCTGCTCGGGCATGTAGCCCATGTCGCGCACGGCCTCGGCGAGGTCCACGGCTTCCTTCATCGTCGAGCCGGGATGGCTCGATATCAGATACGGCACCACATACTGCTTGAGTCCGTATTCGCGGTTCAAGCGCTCAAATTTGCGACAGAACGCATCGTAGACGGCGCGGCTCGGCTTGCCCATTACGGAGAGCACCGCGTCGCTCACGTGCTCGGGTGCCACGCGTAGCTGGCCCGAGACATGGTGTTCCAGCAGCTCGCGCAAAAACTCGTCCGAGGCATCGGCCATGGTGTAGTCAAAACGGATGCCGCTGCGGACAAAGACCTTCTTGACGCCCGGCAGCTGGCGCAGGTCGCGCAGCAGCTGCGTGTAGCCGCTCTCGTCGACCACCATGTTCTTGCATACGCTCGGCCACAGGCAGCGCTTGTTCTTGCACACGCCGTGCTTGAGCTGTTTGTCGCAGGCCGGGCGGCTAAAGTTGGCCGTCGGTCCGCCCACGTCGTTGATGTAGCCCTTAAACTCCGGGTCGCGCGTGAGCAGCTCGGCCTCGCGCATGATCGAGTCGTGGCTGCGCATCTGCAGCACGCGGCCCTGGTGGAAGGTGAGCGCGCAAAACGAGCACTCGCCAAAACAGCCGCGGTTGGAGCTAATGGAAAACTTGATCTCGGCAAAGGCCGGCACGCCGCCTGCCGCGTCGTAGTCGGGATGCCAATCACGTGCGTAGGGGAGCTCGGCCACCTCGTCCATCTCATCGGTGGTGAGCGTCGCCGACGGCGGGTTCTGCACCACATAAATGCTGTTGGGGTAGGGCTCTACCAGGCGATGCCCGGTGATGGGGTCCATGTTTTGCTGCTGCACGTTAAAGCTGCGCGCGTAGTTGAGCTTGTCGGCGGTAAGGTCGTCCCAGCTGGGCAGCAGGTCGTAGTCGTAGACCTCGTCGAGCGAACCGGTGCGGTAAACGGTGCCGTTGATATAGGTGATCTGATCGACGGGCAGTCCCGCGTCGAGCGCGTCGGCGATCTCGACGATCGCGTGCTCGCCCATGCCGTAGATGAGGATGTCGGCGCCCGAGTCGAGCAGTACCGAACGCTTGAGCTTGTCCTGCCAGTAGTCGTAGTGGGCCAGGCGGCGCAGGCTCGCCTCGATGCCGCCGATAATGACGGGAGCGTCCTTGAACGTCTGGCGGATGAGATTGCCGTAGACCGTGACGGCACGGTTGGGGCGGTGACCTTCCTCGCCGCCGGGGGTATAGGCGTCGGTGTGGCGGCGGTGCTTGGTCACCGAATAGTGGTTGACCATGGAGTCCATGTTGCCGGCGCTGACGAGAAAGCCCAGGCGCGGCTCGCCGAGCACAGTGATGCTGGCGGGGTCAGTCCAGTCGGGTTGACAGATGATGCCCACCTTGTAGCCGTGCGCGTCGAGGACACGGCTGATGATGGCCATGCCAAAGCTGGGATGGTCCACGTAAGCATCGCCGCAGACGTAGACAAAGTCGCACTGGTCCCAGCCGCGCGCATCCATGTCGGCCCGGCTGACGGGGAGGAACTTATCGCGGCCCGGACGCCAGGGGCGTGTGAGCGCTGCTGGGGTATGCGTGGTGTGCCCACCCTGCGCCTTACCGCCGCGCTTTTGCTGCTGGCCCTGTTTGCCCTGCTGACTGCGCTGGTTGTTCTGAGCGTGCTGAGGCTTTTTTGCCACGATCCCTCCCGGTGTTTGTATGCTGCACGTAATTGTAACCAGTCTTTTTGGGACGGGGCTAAAAAGACTGGTGGAGTACATGAGCTAGCGGATCGGCGTGTCGATGCGGGTGTCGTTTGTTTCCAGACTGTGTATCCCTGTGTCGAAGGGGTCGTCTCGCGCGCACGCCATGTTGTCAATGGGTTACAGTATGAACGGCGGCTATGTTTCCGCCAACGCACGAGAGAGTCGTCAACAAGGAGGATGCACGACGATGCAGCGTGCCAAACAGATATCGGAGTCTATTGAGCTGGGCATCATCTTGGCGCTCGCCGGTGGCTTTATGGACGTGTATTCGTACATTGGGCGCGACCATGTTTTCGCCAACGCGCAGACAGGCAACATCCTGCTCGTGGGCGTGAGCATCTCGGAGGGCAACTGGGCACTTGCGGGGCGCTACTTCTTTCCTGTGGTGTCGTTTGCCGTGGGTATTATGCTTGCCGATCTGGTACACGAGCGGTTTGGCAGCGTGATCCACTGGCGTCAGGTGACGGTGTTCTTTGAAGCCGTCATCTTGCTGGGCGTGAGCTTTATCCCCGGTGGCGGTTACAACCTGCTCGCCAACTGCCTCACCTCTTTTGCCTGCGGCATGCAAGTCGAGAGCTTCCGCAAGATCCACGGTCACGGCATCGCTACGACCATGTGCATCGGCAACTTGCGCAACGCGCTGCAAAACGTGGACGATTACATCATCACCCACAGGCGCGGCTTTTTGGAAAACGGCCTGCTGTACTTTGGCGTGATCTTTACCTTTGTGTTTGGCGCCGTGCTGGGCAACTGGTGTATTGAGCGCATGGGGCTGCACGCCATCGTCGTGGCGAGTTTGCTGCTGTTTGTCGCGTTTGCCATCATGTTCATCGACCGCGAGCGCGACTTGCGCTTACGCTGGAAGGTTGCGGCCGAGGCTTGGAAAGAGGGCTGCCGAAAGTAACCGATTGCGGCAAAGGGGCTGTCCCTTTGCCGCAATATTTTTCATCATCTGTTGAAACGCTTTAACACTTTTGACGTTCTCACGCGTTTTTTGTTTCAAAAGCGTTAGGATGGGACTTATAGCGCGGGGCGTAATGGATGCCCCGCACACGATGGGAGGCTATCAATGGCTAATCGTTTCGTTCTCAATACCATCTCTTATCATGGTTCCGGCGCCATCAAGGAGATCCCCGGCGAGCTCCAGCGTCGCGGCTACAAGAAGATCTTCGTCTGCTCCGACCCCGATCTGGTCAAGTTTGGCGTTACCGCTAAGGTGACCGACGAGCTCGACGCCGCCGGCATCGCATGGAGCCTCTACTCCGAGATCAAGCCCAACCCCACCATCCAGAACGTCAAGGACGGCGTCGAGGCCTTCAAGGCCGCCGAGGCTGACGCTATCGTGACCATCGGCGGCGGCTCCTCCATGGACACCGCTAAGGCCATCGGCATCATCATCAACAACCCCGAGTTTGCCGATGTCCGCAGCCTCGAGGGCGTTGCTCCGACTAAGAACCACGCCGTGTTCACCATCGCTGTGCCGACGACCGCCGGTACCGCTGCTGAGGTGACCATCAACTACGTCATCACCGACCCCGAGAAGGTCCGCAAGTTCGTGTGCGTCGACACCAACGATGCCCCCGAGGTTGCTGTCGTCGATCCCGACATGATGGCTTCCATGCCCGCCGGCCTGACCGCTTCCACTGGCATGGACGCACTGACCCACGCCATCGAGGGCTACACCACCAAGGGCGCTTGGGAGCTCTCCGACATGTTCCACTTTGAGGCTATCAAGCTGATCAGCGAGAACCTGCGCGACTCCGTTGCCGAGGCCAAGTCCGGCAAGCCCGGCTCCGGCCGCGAGGGCATGGCTCTTGGCCAGTATGTCGCTGGCATGGGCTTCTCCAATGTCGGCCTGGGCATCGACCACGCCATGGCTCACACCCTGTCCGCTCACTACGACACCCCGCACGGCGTCGCCTGCGCCATGCTGCTGCCGATCGCCATGGAGTTCAACAAGCCGGTTTGCGCCGAGCGCCTGGCCAAGGTCGCCGTCGCCATGGGCGTTGACACCACGGGCATGAGCACCGACGAGGCCGCCGATGCTGCCATCGCCGCCGTCAAGCAGCTTTCCGCCGACGTGAACATCCCGCACGTCTGCGAGGCCATGAAGGCTGACGAAATCGAGGTCCTGGCCAAGGACGCCATGGCCGACGCCTGCTTCCCGGGCAACCCGCGCGAGGCGACGCTCGACGACGT
>CAJMSG010000033.1:0-14146 GCA_905216105.1 uncultured bacterium
TTCATGGAACCTATTACAACGGGCATGCAGGGAGCAGCCGTCGAGGACGTTCAGTCCCGCCTTCTGCAGCTCGGCTATACAATCGATGACACCGAGGTTGCCGACAAGCGCTTTGGCACCACCACCGAACAGGCTGTTGGCACCTTTAGGCTCGATAGCGGCCTTGCCGCTGGTTGTGCCGTCGATATCCCCTGCTGGAGCGCCCTGGTCGACGCCTCGTATAAGCTAGGCGACCGCACCCTCTACCTGCGTATGCCCAATTTCCATGGTGCCGACGTGCAGGCCCTGCAGAAGGCGCTCAACGTTTTGGGCTTTGCCTGCGGCGAGGACGATGGCTACTTTGGCCCTCACACCGAGGCGGCCCTTCAGCAGTTCCAGGAAAATGTCGGTCTGTTTGCCGACGGCATGGCTTTCCAGGATACCTACGCCTATATCAACCGCCTGCACCATGTGTGGGAGGGTAAACCTTCGGTGACCGAGGCCGAATCGCGCATCGGCTTTGCCCGCGCGGCCAACGTACTCGAGCGTTTCCAGATTGCTGTCATCGGCGAAGACCCTATCGCGCGCAGCGTAGCATCGCGCATGTGGAACATCGCCACGGCGACGACCGACAACAGCGGCATGATGCTTTGCGACTCCGAGGTTCCGACCGACGTTGACCTGGTGCTCGAGATCGCAAGCGACGAGCTGCCCGCCGACGCCGCTCCGCGCGCCACGATTGCCCTCGCCGAGTGCCACAACCTGGCCCAGCGCATCCGCACCGCCAATGTCGCCGCACAGCAAAAGCCCGCACGCATCCGCATTGAGCTCACGGGCATGACGCGCTACAACGGCACCTTCACCGCCAGCGACGCTCAGACGCTCGCCGTACGCCTGCTCGATGGCGTTTGCGATGCCCTCGCAGATTAGGTAAACTAGACGAGTTGCTTTTGGCAACACCCATACTGGGACGTAGTTCAACGGTAGAACTCCGGTTTTTGGTGCCGGCTGTTGGGGGTTCGAATCCCTCCGTCCCAGCCAAGGTAACTGAGCGCCCTGGACTTTCATCAGCCCGGGGCGCTTTCTTGTGGGCAAGCAGAGGGATTCGAACCCGCCAGGGTGCGGAGCTGAGGAAACGCGAAGGCGCCCCAAGCCCATTAGGACCAAGAGCGCCTTACATCTAGAAAATATCAGCCCAGTTCCGAAAAGCGAGCCGTCATCAACAAAGTACCGCGTGGCCCCGACGGGCCGGGCATTAAGTTTGTCGCGAGTTCCGCACGCAAAGAAGGCCACGTGACCTCGATGTTTTGGACGTGACAGCGAGAGGGGTCCTGGTATGGCAAGGTGACGTGAAACAAGGCGGCGCTGACCTTCTGGTCGCGCCGCCGAAGTTGAACGTCAGATTGCCGTGCCAGGGCCCCTCGCAGCATCAAGAAGACCGCCGTTCGGTAGAACGGCGGAATTTAGTTGTTCAGCATACGGTCGAAGCTTCCCGAGTCGCCATCCCGATAGTCGGCGGTCATCAGGATCTCCTGCGGAATACGCCCGCCTTCGCGCAGCACGTTGCGGAATTGCACGCGCGTGACCATGGGCAGGTCCTTGATCGTGGCGGCCAGATTCTGCGGCACGCCCTGGTTGGCAGCCGCGGGCTCGCACGCGCCGCCGGCCTTCACGCGACGCTTATGCTCGGCAAGCATAGCGCGATACATGCCAGCATGCAGACGAATCTCAACGACGTTGGCATTGCGGGCCTGCTCGACGATACGCGCGCCCTCTCGATCGATGTCGCCCACGTAGTAGATATAGGTAAAGCGGTAGCCGATCTCAGCCAGATAATCATCCAGTGCATGAGAGACACTCGCCTTGCACCCGCCGCCAAAGATCACGCCGCCCACCTTAGTGCCAAAGAGCTTGGCATGCTTACGTCCGCGCAGGAGCTTGACGATCTCGTCATAGGTATCCAGGTTCTCGACCATAATGAACGGCTTGTCGGCGCCCAGCGTAAAAAAGCCCGTAAAGTGCACCGGACGGTTGGGGGCGACCTTGATCGCCTGCATGCTGATGCCTTTTTCGGTCATACGCCTGATCAGGCGCTCGCCATGCTTGCCGTCAAAAGCCTTTTCGTCATTGAAGATCTGGTAGGCGCGCTGGCGGCGCGAGGCAACCGGAGTATCAGCACCGCGGTTTTGCTCGACCCAAGCCTGGATGATCGCGATTTCCTCGGCAATCTTGCGATTGGACATCTCGTTGTGCTGGGCGCGCTGTGGAGCTTTCTTGCCGTCCTTGCCCTCGACCTTAACGATCTGGGTCTGCTGTTCCTTAATTTTGGAGAGCGCCGTGGGCGTGGGGACGACCTTGAGCAGCTGCCTGCCCAGAACGCGGGCCAGGGCAAACGCCGAAACCTCGCCATGGGTAGTCGACTCAGCCTGCTGGGCAGCCGCATCTGCTGCGGCAGACTCGGGCTTCTTCTGAGACTTGCGCTTAGAATCGCCTTGGACATTGCGCTCACGTTTCGAAGTAGACGCCTGCTTCTGCGAACGCTCGGGCTTGCCCTCCTTCGCCGGCTGACGCTTGGTCTGCTCCATCGGAGCATCCACCTTCGCATCTTCGTCGCGCGGCGCCACATTCTCGGCGGCATCCTGAGCGTTAGAGCTGCGACCGCCACGATGACGATGGCGGCGAGGCTTGCTCGAAGCACCCTCCCCCGTCTGTTCAACCGCAGGTTGCTGGCCCTGAGTCTCCGTATCGGACGCAGTCTGCTCATCAACAGGCTCCTGCTCGCGAACTTCCGACTCGGCAGGCTTCACGGCCTTCTCGGCCCGCACCTCCGGAACCTGATTAACCTTTTCCTGACGCTTTGCGGGGTACGCGCGACCCGCAAAGCCGCGACCGGGACGACACGAGTCTGAGGCCTTTTTGGCCGGCTTCTCGGAATCATCCGCAACCTCGGCGGCCTCTTCGGCCTCGCGCACAACATCTTGCTGCTCGGCCTTAAAATGCGCACCGCGACGACGCTTAGGTTCCCGAGGCTCAGCGGACTTTTGCTCTTTCACAGGCTCCTGCGGCTCGGCGACAGGCTCGTTCTCGACAACCTCGGTAACGGCCCCATCCTTTTGAGCCACAGCACGACGGAAGCGTTCCTGTTGAGCGCGGCGCTGCGCATCACGCTTTCCGCCTCCGCCAAAGCCGCCTCGGCCCGCCTTGGCGGTAAAGGCACGCACGACATGCTCATCGAGCAGCTCGTCAGTATCGATATGCTCACGCGGGGCAACTTCTTCCGCAGCAGGCACCTCAACGGAACCCTCGACAGGCTGCTCCTGGGCATCATGAATCTCGGCATTGATGGTATAGAACGCCGGGCGGCCGTTAATGCCGCTGCCCTCGATCTTGGTCACAATCTTTGCCGCGATAAGCTCATCGCGCATCACCTTGGTGTCACATTCCTTATCGACGGAGCGGAAAATCTGTGCCAGCGCGCTCGACTTGATCTTGAGCGCCTTGCGGCAGAGCAGGTCGTAGGCAACCAGCTTTGCCCGCTCGGCAGAAAGCGACGTTTGTCCGCTCAGACGCTCAGCCAGAGCATCGACATTTTGTTGGTTATCGGAATATACCGTCTTGGCCACGGGGCCCCTTTCATATGCACACATATACGTCTATATGGTACAACGCGTGAGCCTATACACGCAAAACATCTGCGAGGACGCCCTTGCATCACCCGTTCTCGCATGAAAAAAGACCGGGCCCGCGTTCTGCGGACCCGGTCTTTCCGAGTCATAGAGATGGAGGATTCAATCCGTCCGATCGGCTAAGCCTTGGCGGTCTCAGCATCGGCAGGAGCCTCGGCGGCAGCGGCGCGGCCGAACTCGGCCTTGCCCATCTCGGACCACTCGGGCTCCTCGTCGGGCATGGAACCGGCCTCCTTGCCGAAGAACTCCTTGAGGCAGTTGACGGCAACGATGAGGCCCAGGACCATCAGCAGGACGGCAAAGACGAGCTGCAGGCCCTTGGTAGCGGCGACGGAGACGGCAGCCGTGGTGGCGGTAGCCGGGATAGTACCGAAGAAGCCAAACTGCTGGACAGCGGTCATGCAGCCCATGGCGCTCTGGACCAGCGAGGTGAAGGTGCAGCAGAGCAGGAAGACGACGGGCACGTAGAGCATCCAACCCTTGCGGCCGGTGCACTTGCAGAACACGGCGAGGGTGATCATGGTCATGCCGCCGAGCAGCTGGTTGGAAGCACCAAAGAGCGGCCAGATGTTGGCATAGCCACCAAAAGCGAGGGCGAGACCAGGAAGCAGGGTGACAACCGTGGCGAACCAGGGGTTGCCGAGGACCTTCATGTAGCCGGCCTTGGACTCGATGGCCAGGGCGTCGTTGGTCTGGGCAAAGAACTCGGAGAACGAGGTGCGGGCGATGCGGGCGACGGCATCGAGCGAGGTCAGGGCCAGAGCTGAGACGTTCATGGTCATGAAGACGGTTGCGAGCGTGCCGTCAACACCGAAGGCCTGCATACCGCGGGAGATGCCAGCGGCAAAGATCTGGAACGGGGTGGAAGCGACGCCGGCGTTAAGGGCGCCGGTACCGGCGGTGTTCATGTCGGAGAACATGATGCCGGCAACGATGATGGCAAGGATGCCGACGAAGGACTCGACGACCATAGCGCCGTAACCGACCTTGACGGCGTCCTGCTCCTTCTCGACCTGCTTGGAGGAGGTACCAGAAGAAACGAGGCTGTGGAAACCGGAGAGAGCGCCGCAAGCAACAGAGACAAACAGGACCGGGAACATCATGCCGGAGGCACCAGAGAAGCCAGTGAAGACCGGAGCGGTCATCGTAGCCTGGCCGTGAACACCCAGGACAACGATGCCGAGGACAGCGCAGGCGATCATGACGATCATCATGATGGAAGTGAGGTAGTCGCGCGGGGTCTTGAGCATCTGGATGGGCATAGCGCCAGCGAAGACCAGGTAGACCATGACGACGGCGAACCACTGGAACTTATCCAGGTAGACCGGGAACTGCATACCGACGGCGAACATGAGAACCATGAGCACCACGCCGGTGACGAACTCGGCAGCGCCGGTGAGGTTGAACTTCTTCTGGGCCCAACCAAAGGCGATAGCGACGAAGGTGAACAGGATGGAGATGGTGCCAGCGCAGCCGGCGGCATAGGACTTGGTGAAGTCGATGGCACCGGTAGCAGCGCCAGAAGCGTCAACGGCCGGGGTGAACATGAACGTCTTGCAGACCATGTCGGTGAAAGCGGCGATGACGATGATGCAGAACAGCCAGCAGAACAGCAGGAACAGGCGACGGCCGGTCTTGCCGATGTACTTCTCGATGAGCTGAGCGAGCGACTTGCCGTTGTTCTTCATCGAGGCGTACAGGGCACCAAAGTCGTGGACAGCACCAAAGAAGATGCCACCGACGAGGACCCAGAGCACGACGGGCAGCCAGCCAAAGGCCATGGCGACGATCGTACCCGTGACAGGGCCGGCACCGCAAATCGAGCTGAACTGGTGCGAGAACGCGGTGAAGGCGGAGACGGGCGAGAAGCTCTTGCCGTCCTTCATGCGCTTGGCCGGCGTGAGGGCCTCTTTGTCAACGCCCCACTTGTTGGCCAGCCAGCGACCGTAGCCCAGATAGCCGCAGGCGAGCACCGCCGCAGCCACAACCATGAGCAAAACTCCGTTCATTACATTTCCTCCTCTAAAAAGAACTACTCAGACATAAAAAATGAGGGCCGTCGGTTGCGCTCGACGGCCCTCATCTTCATCAGCCGCCCGTTATCGTACGGGCTAGCTGTATGTGCTAACCCGCATCAGATAATTACTACGCTGATAATGTTTAGCTGATGCGTGAACATGTCTGAGAAATCCTCTTCAATCATGATGTGAACGATCCGTGCGTGTTCACATCCCCCAGTGGATGAAAAGGAGTATGAAACTTTAGTTACCTAAAGTCAACGCAAATTTGTAATGAATTTTCAACTTTTTTTGAAATTCTCGGTATAAAACGCCACCGACCTCGGACTTTACCCCACGACAGTTTTTGCATGGGAGATGCTCCTCGGGGGCGGGGCGGGCGCCTGCCGCCATATATGTACTTTCCTGCTCGGACAGTCCTGCTCACGGCGGAGGCCACATTAAGTGGCCTCCTGTTCGTGCGGAACTCGCGATAAAGTTCATATATGGCGGCAGGCGCCCGCCCCGCCCCCGAGGAGTTCCCATCCCAAATCTCAACTCTGTTATCATAATTATGATAATGTCCTGATACTTCAGGAGGCACACATGAACATTAGGCCAGTATCTGATCTAAGGAATCACTACCCAGACGTTGAGCGCGAAGTCGAGCAAGAGGGCCCTGTTTTTCTAACTAAAAATGGACGGGGCTCTATGGTCGTCATGAGCTTTGAACAGTACAAGCGTCTCAACGAGACAATCGAAAGCGCGCTTGATATCGCCGATCGCCAGGCGGCAAGCATGCAGCTTCGCTACACGCATGACGATGTCTTTGGTTCTGTCAGGAACATGCTCAACGGTGGCTTCAATGAACAGGCCCTATAAGCTCCGCTATCTCCCCCTATTCTGGGAGGACCTCAGCCAAGCAGCGTCATATATCGCCTTTGATCTCAATAACCCCGCTGCAGCAAATAGGCTTGTCAACAATGTTGAAGCAGGCATACTCGAGCATCTCAAGAGTCCAACCATGTCGCCAACATACCCTTCGACAAGAAGGCGATTGCACCCGTATTACCGCTTCTACGTTGGTAACTACATGGTATTTTATGTCGTCATCGACGACGTTATGGAAGTCCGCCGACTGCTATATAAGAGCCGAGATATTGAGTCGATTATCAGGTAGGTTTCTTTCAGCTAAAGAACGCCGGAAATTCGACGCTGGCAGATTAACTTTGTTGGACGTTGTCGACGCCAAACCAGCTCAGAAGCTATATCGATACAGAAAGGTCCCCGGCCGGAGGGGCCGGATATAAGGTTTATCGCGAGTTCCGCACGCAAAGAAGGCCACTTAATGTGGCCTTCGTCTTGCGCAGGACTGTAGAGCAGGAAACCTTATATCCGGCCCCTCCGGTCGGGGACCGCGCCTTTGCGACTACAGCGTCATGTTCGGATCGGCGTCGACGTCGAACGGCGAGATTTCTCCTCGGTCGAATTTACGGCGGGCGACCTCCGCGATCATGGCGGCGTTGTCGGTGCATGCCGAGAGAGGCGGCACCGTCACGCGGATGCCCTGGCGCCCAAGCTTCTTGATCATCATCTCGCGCAGATGCGGATTAGCCGAGACGCCGCCGCCGATGCAGTATTCCTTGCATCCGGTGGCATGCAGCGCGTTCTTGGCCTTCTTGTACTGAACGTCAAAGACCGCGGCCTCAAACGAAGCCGCCAGGTCAGGCAGATGAATCGTGCGTCCGGCCTTGGTCTCCTGCTCGATGTAGAGCGTCACCGCCGTCTTGAGACCCGAAAGCGAGAAGCGATAGTCCCCCCTGCTGTTAAGCGCACGGGGGAAATCGATCGCCTTGGGGTTGCCCGTCTCGGCAAGCTTGGAGATGATGGGGCCGCCGGGATAGCCCAGGCCCAGCGCCTTTGCCACTTTGTCAAAGGCTTCGCCCACGGCGTCGTCGAGCGTCTCGCCGAGCACCTCGTAGTCGCCCCACGCCTTGACGTGAACAAGCATGGTATGACCGCCCGAGACGAGCGTGAAGATAAACGGCGGCTTGAGGTCGGGCTGCGCCAGCAGGTTGGCGAACAGATGACCCTCCAGATGGTTGACGCACACGAGCGGTTTACCGGCGGCATAGGCAAAGCCCTTGGCGAAGGCGACGCCCACCACCAGAGCACCCACCAGGCCCGGACCCTGCGTCACGCCAACAGCGGCGAGTTCGCTCGGCGCGATGGCCCCGCCCTCAAGACCAAGGGATGCCGCGGCATCCTCGAGCGCCGCGTCCACCACGCTCACGATAACTTCAACGTGCTTGCGCGAAGCGATCTCGGGCACTACGCCGCCAAAACGGGCATGAAAATCGATCTGCGTCGAAACCTGATTGGCCAGCATATTACCGTCCGCATCGATAATCGCCACAGCCGTCTCATCGCACGAGCTCTCGATGGCAAGCACCAGGCGGCGACGCTCAATTTCGGCGCGCTCCTCAACGGTGCGCTCGGGTGCAGGTAGCGGCCATACACGCTGCTCAGCCGCCGTCGGCTCGGGCGAAGCGTTGTCGACCGGGAGCACCAAGGGCAGCGGCGCCGTCATGACGATGGCATCTTTGCCAACGCCGTAGTAACCGCGGCGACAGCCCGCCTCGGTAAAGCCCAGGGAGGCATAGAGCGCAATAGCGCCCTCATTGCCGTCCTCGACCTCGAGCGAAGCCGTGGTGCAGCCGAGCATCTGGGCATCGTAGCTCACGTGCGACAGCAACTTGCGGGCAATACCCTCGCGGCGATGCTTCGGGTCGACGGCAACATCCAGAATCTGCACGTCACCGTCTACGACCATGCCGCCGGCAAGCCCCAGCAGCTGACCGTCGTCGTGCGCCACCCACCAGCTGCGCGGCGCCGCAACATCCTCGCCCAGCTCGGACAAGAACATGCCCGGCGTCCACGCCTCGTGCCCAGCGCCTTCAAAGCAGGCGGCCTCCAGCACGCTCGCGCCCTCGGCGTCCGCCGCACCCATGGGGCGGAATTGCAGATGGCGGCCGGCGAGCTCATCGGCGACGCCCGTAATTTCGCTCTGCGCGCTCTCGGCAAGACCGAGGCGTTTGCGCTCGTTTTCCTCGGCGTCAGAAAGGCGTGTATAGATCGGTAGGACGCGGGCCGGGTCGCCGTCACCCGCGGCATGCGCAAGGAGGAGGCCCTCGCCCGAAGGCCACCACAAGCCGCGCTCTACGCAGCGAGCGACCTCATCCTCGCCCAGCAGCTTGCCATAGCGCACGAGACCGTCGCCAGTCAGCTGAACCTGGTCCCAGTCCGCGGCTTGGCGCCACTCATCAAGCGCCACGGCAGCCTTGACCACGTGCTCGCGCTCAAACTGACGCTCGGGGCCCTCGTCGCTCAGTACATACAAAGCCGGATACACCTCACCGCGCATGGCATCGGCCAGAATGCCGAGCTTGCCACGCACGCCAGCCTTCCACGCGGTCCATGCGCAGGCATCGAGCGTCGACACACCCAACAGTGGCACGTTGGCACCGCGCGCCAAGCCCTTGGCGGTGGAAATGCCGATACGCACGCCGGTAAACGAACCCGGACCGCGGCCGACAACGTAACTGCCCACGTCGGCACGGTCCATGCCAGCCTGAGCAAGCACGCTGTCGACGGTATTCACGAGCTCCACATTGGCATGGCGACGGCACATATGGTCGCCACTCGCCAGCTTCGCCTCGCCCGTCTGCCCATCAATCCAGCTTGCCGCGCAGGCAAGCATATCGGTCGAAGTATCGAGCGCCACCACCAGCGCGTAATCGTTATGCAAGCTCATCTTGTACAGCCTTATCAATCAAATCGGAAAGCTCCGCTGCGCGCTCGCCGTGCGCCTCGAGCGTTATCGCTCGCACGTCGCTATCGTTCTCATCACGCTTAAGCGTTACCGAAAGATACTCGTCTGTCAGTTCGTCCTGGAACTGTTCGCCCCACTCCAACAGACAGGCACCCTCATAGCCCAGTACATCGAAAATGCCCGTATCCTCGAGCTCGTAAGCATGCTCCAGACGGTACAGGTCAAAGTGGAACAGCGGAATACGCCCCTGGTCATGAACAGCCATGAGTGCGAATGTGGGGCTCGTGACCATATGGCCGTCGCCCAGACCACGCGAAACGCCCTTGGTAAAGTGGGTTTTGCCCACCCCGAGGCCGCCGGTCAAGATCAGCACATCACCATCTTCCAGGCACGGCGCAACCAACTCGCCAAAATGCTCCGTATCGGCAGAGCAAGCCGTTTTATAAATACCTACCCCCAGGCGCTCCAGGGACATATATGCTCCTTATTATTCCGAGGCACCCTCTGGCGCGGGATGCCGCTCCAGATAGTCGCCCAGCATCTTAAAGTCTTCCTCCAGCAGCTCCTGCCACGCCGGATTACGCAGCGCCGCCGCCGGATGGAACGTGGGCATCACCACAAAATGTCCCATCTGATGGAACCTGCCGCGCAGCTTGGTGATGCCGATCTCGGTCTTAAGCACAAAGTGCGTCGCGGGGTTACCGAGCGTCACGATGATATCGGGCCAAATGCTTCGAATCTGCTCGCGCAAAAACGGTGAACAGGCCAGCACTTCCTCGGGCCGAGGATTGCGATTTCCCGGTGGGCGGCACTTAAGCACGTTGGCAATGTAGACGTCTTCGCGCTTGAGGCCAGCCAGCGACAGGATACCGTTGAGATCCTCGCCCGCCGCCCCCACAAACGGTTCGCCTTGCAGATCCTCGTTGCGCCCCGGCGCCTCGCCGATAAACATGACGCGGGCGTGGGGGTTTCCCACGCCAAACACGATGTTATGGCGCGACTGATAGAGCTGGCAGAGATGGCAGTCGCCTAAAACAGCCTCAATCTCCTCGAGCGCAACCTCGCGCGGCGCTTGGTGACTATGTCCGGGGATGTGCATGACACCCATAGTGGCTCCTACACGTAGACCTTGTCGAGACGCATGCCAAAGCCGCAAGCAACCTCGTAGTTAATCGTGCCACGCAGGCGCGCCATCTCGTCCATGGTGATCTCGGCATCACCGTCGCGGCCGACAATGATCATCTCGTCGCCATACTCGGCTTCGGGAATCTCATGCGCCGGATTGGACTGGATGGCGACCATAAACTGGTCCATGCAGATGTTACCAACCTGACGAATACGTTCACCGCGATACAGCACGTCCATACGATTGGAAAGCGTACGCGATAGGCCGTCGGCATAACCGATCGGCAGCGTGCAAATCTGAACGCGTGTGCGCGGCACGCGATAGGTAAATCCGTAGCCCACGCCCTCGCCCATCGCAGGATGTGCCACACGCGTCACGCGCGCATGAACGCTCATGACGGGGTCGAGCTGCATCACGCGGCCGCTCAGCTCGCACGGCTGCATGCCATACAAGCCAACGCCGGCGCGAATCATATCAAAATGCATCGAGGGGTCGAGCATCGAGGACGGCGTGTTGGCGCAGTGCACGATACCGCACTCAAAACCCGCGTCCTTAATGGCCTGAACGGCCTCGGTAAAGCGCTGACACTGCAGTTTGTAGTCCCAACCCGAAGGTTCATCGGCCGTGGCGAAGTGCGTAAAGACGCCATCGCACTGGATACCGCGATGGAAGCTAATACCACGAACAAAGTCGAGCACCTGCGTGTAGTGAACACCGATGCGGTTCATGCCCGTCTCGATGGCTAGATGGTACTTACCAACCTTGCCTGCCGCGACAGCGCACTCGCCATAGGCAAGGGCGAAATCGGACGTATAGACCGAAGGCATGATATCGAACTCGAGCAACGTCGGAATGGCCTCGATAGGCGGCTCGCTCAGGATCAGGATGGGTTTTGTGATCCCGCCCTGTCGGAGCTCAACGCCCTCGTTAACCGTCGCCACGGCAAACATGTCGGCTCCGGCCGAGTACATGATTTTGGCGCACTCGACGGCACCATGGCCATAGGCATCGGCCTTGACCACGCAGCACAGTCGCTGACGTGGATCGAGCAGGTTCTTGTAAGCCCTCGTGTTGCGGCGAAGCGCCCCTCGGTCAATCTCAACCCAGGACCAGCGCGTCAAATCGGCTTTATTCATGATTAGTCATCCGACCCTTCGTCCATGATTCCTAGATCATCGATTGCATCCTTTGCCGCCAATTCCATGGCAGGACCGATCAAGTCGATCAGATCGGTCGCAATAACACTCTTCTCACCGTACTCCGTCGCCGCGGCAAAACCCGCGTAACTGTGAAGCGCAACGGCATACGAATACAGCAGCTCCCAGCGATCCATCTCATCACGCATGGTAGCCAGTGTGCCAGCCAAAATGCCCGCAAGAACATCGCCCGAACCGGCAGTCGCCAACGACGCCGGACCCGAGAGCGGCAAAAGCACGCGCTCAACGCCACAGATAGCCGTCGTCGGCCCCTTGGCAATAACCACGAGATTGTCGGAGCCGGCAGCCCAGACAACCTTCTGCGCGGCCGCGATTGCAGTCCCCAGATCGTTAACCTCGTCACCGGCAACCAAGCGCGAAAGCTCGCGATAGTGCGGCGTCATGACGAGTGGCTGCTCACGGCGATACATCTCAGGGTTGCTATCGATACCGTCGATAGCAATCTTAGAAAGGCAGTTGAGCGCATCGGCATCAAGGATCAGCGGCACATCAAGCTCCAACAAGCCCGAAACCACCTGCATGGCACCGGCAGACGTCGTCATGCCGGGACCGCACAGTACGCAGCTGTACTTCTTTGCAATCTCGCACACGGTCATACGAGCAGCGGCACCAAAAGAGCCGCGGGAATCGGACGGAATAGCAAAAACCGGAATCGAGGGAAGTGCCATACGAATAAGATTGGCACACGCATCGGACGTCGCGACAGTCACATAGCCGGCACCCGCGCGGGCAGCAGACTTGGCGGCCATAATAGCAGCGCCAGGATACTGCGCCGAGCCGGCAACAATAAGGACGGAACCGCGAGAATACTTATCGATATTCGTGGGCAGCGGAGCAAAGAAATCCACCAGGTCACCGGGCTCGACAATCTCGGCGGCATGGTCGACATCATCGATGACCTCATCAAGGCGATCATAGAGGCCACCGCACACCAGATCGCCGGCGTACTCTGGGCCATCAGCGCTGTAGAGGCCAATCTTGGGCGTGATCATCGTGACCGTGCGCTCGGCACGGATGCAGTCGTCGTCGACAACACCGGTTTCGGCATTCAGACCGGAAGGAACATCGATGGACACCACATGGTCGGCGCAGTCGTTAACTGTCGGAATCCAGATGGAGAACGGTGCACGCAAGTCACCGTGGAAACCGGTACCAAAAATAGCGTCAACAACAACGTCGGCCTTATCGATCAAAACCTCAAGCTCATCGCGCGAGGGACCGACACACACATGCACGTCACGACCGGCGGTACGGCGGGCAACATGGCGAGCCAGAGCGGCAGGAATCTCATCCGGCTCGACCGGAGACACGATGTCCACGTCAACGCCCTTATGGCTCAAGATATCAGCCGCGACCCAGCCGTCGCCACCGTTGTTGCCAAAACCGACCAGAACAAGGACCCGATCGGGATTGAGCTTCAAGACCTCGTTGGCGGCAAACTCACCCGCTAGCTCCATAAGCTCGGCCTTCGAAGTCCCTTCGCGTTCGATGATATCCTCGAGACGAACGACTTCTTCGGTACTCAAAACCGGTTTCATCTATGCTCCTAGCGTATCTTGCGAAGCATCGCCCAAGTGCTCCGTCAATGCTGAATTCTGCAGCTGCTCAAGCTCATCTAAAACAGAGCGAGCCTCTTTAAATGTCTGCGCAACGCGTTTCTTGTTGCTCACCTTTTCTTCCTTAGGCTTAGGTCGAGCATCCTCGGTGATTGCAATGGCATTAGCGACAGCCAAGTCACCCGTAAGGGTAATAGAAAGAGCGACCTCGACAACACCCAAATCCTGGGCGATTTCGAGAGCACGACCAGAAAGCAGAGCCTTCGGTTTGCCGAGTTTATCACGCGTTACCGAAACATCCTTGCGACCCACGCCT
This sequence comes from uncultured bacterium, assembly GCA_905216105.1. Classification (GTDB taxonomy): domain Bacteria; phylum Actinomycetota; class Coriobacteriia; order Coriobacteriales; family Coriobacteriaceae; genus Collinsella. Next base: position 13,710 of record CAJMSG010000033.1, read on the forward strand.
TGACTAAAACCCGTGCCGAGAGCTTTAAGTACCGCCTCGCGCGAAGCAAAGCGGCTGGCATAGTGAGCAGCGGGACGCGACGATGCATCACAATACGCACGCTCTTCTTCGGTAAACACACGCCGAGCAAACGACGGCGTCTTTTCAAGAATTGATTTCATGCGGGAAATCTCGACGATATCAACGCCGATACCAGCTTCAGCCATGTTCACCTCCATATCGCACAGACTAAGTTATTGTAGCCCGTTCACAGAAGATGCGACAAACGAGGGTTATAAAACACAGCTACTATGTGAGACAAATTGCCCGAGATACAAAAAAGGGGGAGGGCGCGAGGCCTCCCCCTTCTTCATGTCATCAGACGGCTCGGTGCCGTCCACCGGTCAGCGGCGCCCTGGCCTCCCACGGGCTGGCCCCGCAGTACTCTCGGCGCGATG
>CAJMSG010000034.1:0-13720 GCA_905216105.1 uncultured bacterium
AAGGGCGACCTGCTGGAGCTTCGCCACGATAACGAGTTTGACCAGTTCCTGACCACCATTGCCGCCGATGATGCCGCTGCCGGCGACATCATCGAGTGCCGCGTGCCCCGCAGCATGCCCGAGGGCTGCCGCGTCCGCGTGATTCGCAGTCAGCGTGCCATCGACGCCGCCGGCGCCGCACTCAAGCGCGATGTGCTGCGCCGCCGAGCTGTTGATGTGTCCGTCGGGGCACGCCTGGGCGAGCCGTTTACCGTCACACTCACCTGCTGTGACAGCCCCGCGCTCACCGCCACCGCCACGGGCTTCACCGTCGAGGCCGCCAAGACCCGCGCCATCGAGGCGGCAGACCTGGTTGAGCATGTGGGCCGCATGGGCTCCTCGCCCTTTGAGGCAGCGAGCTTTGACGTTTCGCTCGACGCCGGCTGCGGTATGGGCTTCTCCGCCGTGCATAAGGTGCGCGCCGCCGCCTGTAAAGCATTGGAGGAGGCCATTCTGGCGCCGTACGAGGAGCGCGCGAAAACGCTCGAGTTGCTGATACTCGACAAATGTTCGTGCCCCATGCCCGAGCATTACCGCGATGAGCCGCAAATCTGCGCCACCGTCGCCTCGCTCGAGGCCGCCGAGGCAGCTCGTGCCGAGGGCGCCGCGCGCATCTACATGACCACCGATGCGCTCAAGGCTGTCGGACTCTCCCCTGCCAATGCATTTGAGCAGGGTATCGTGCCCGTACTCGACGAGGTCTGCCGCGCCGTCGACCACGTACGCGTCGATCCCTGGATCAATGCCGGGGCCACCGTCGCCGTTGGCAATATCTCCGAGCTTGCCCTGGCCGCCCAGGTTGGCGCCACGGCCGAGATTCGCTCTTGCCTGCCGGTTCACAACATTCCCTGCATGGAGGCACTCGCCGAGCGCGGAGCCGGTGCGTTTTGGCTCTCGCCCGAGATCACGCTCGACGAGATTATCTCGCTCGGCGCCGCCGCGCCCGCGGCTCTGGGCATCACCGTCTTTGGCCGCCCGCGCGTCATGACAAGCGAGCATTGCATTCTGCAGGTTGCCAACTGCTGCATCCACGATTGCGCCAACTGCCGCCTGCGCGCCCGCAAGCTGTCGCTCAAGAATATCGACGGAAAGGTCATGCCCGTCCGCACCGACATCCACGGCCGTTCTCGCCTGTACGATGCCTACCCCATCGACCTCACGCCGCAGGTTCCTCAGCTGCTCGATGCCGGCGTGCGTCGTCTCATGGTGGACGGAACGCTGCTCGAGACGGATGAGGTGGGCCGTGCCGTCGCCCGCGTCCGTCGCGCCGTCGAAGCAGCGCAGGCCGGCCGCAAGCCCGCCGCCCGCCTGCGCGGGGCGACCTCGGGCTGCATGTTTGTGGGAATCAGCTAACCGAAAGGCATACACGTGAACGAAGAACCTCAAGTCCTCTACTGCGACGCCTGGCTCATGGCCATCGACAAGCCTGCCGGCATGATCGTCCACGGCGATGGCACCGGCGAGCGCACACTCACCGACTACGCCAGCGACCTGCTACTGGCGATGGGCGACGGCTTTGCCGCGACCGACATGCAGCCGCTCAACCGCCTGGACCGCGACACCACCGGCGTGGTGCTGTTCTCACTCGACAAGCAGACGCAGCCCGCCTTTGACCAGATGATTATCGACCACGCGTTCGAAAAGCACTACCTGGCGCTCGCCGAGGGCAAGATCGACTGGAACGAAAAGCTCATCGACAAGCCCATCGCCCGCGACCGTCACGACAGCCGAAAGATGCGCGTCGGCGCCAGCGGCAAGCCGTCTCAAACGCGCGTGAAGGTGCTCAAGCGTCTTAAGAGCCGTCGTGGCCTGCCCACGCGCTCGTATATCGATGTCGAGCTGCTCACCGGCCGCAAACACCAGATCCGCGTGCACCTGGCAAGCGAGCGCCACCCCCTGGTTGGCGATGACCTGTACGGCACGCCGCGCCCCTGTGGCCTGATGCTCCACGCCCACAGTGTGTCCTTCACGCATCCCGTAACCGGCGAGCACATCCACATCGAAGCCCCCTGCCCCTGGGAGCCCTAAATCCTGCAAAAAAGGGATAGGTTTATTTTGACAGGTTTTATCTGGTCAAACGTCAAGCCGCCACGATGACTCAGCCGCGGTCCCAAAACGTCTCGATCTGTAACAGTTAGAACCCATTTTCCGGTCTATCTGTTACAGATCGAGACATTCGAATCCCCCTTAAGGGAAAATCTCAATCTGTAACAGTAACTCGGCAAAATCAGCCTCAGATGTTATAGATTTAGACAAACCACCAGCGTCGCCCCAAACAATCTCAATCTGTAACATCTAACCCACTTTTAACGGTCCAGTTGTTACAGATTTAGACAAACCGGTAGACAACAAAAGCGGCAACGCCCGGGATGGACGTTGCCGCTTTTCTACTGAGAAAACTAAATGGCATTGGCCTTAGCCCGCCCCCGCTCGCTAGACCGTGATGACGTTGTCCATTGCCCGGTACTTGGCGGGCACTTCGCCCGCGGTAATAATTGTTGCGTCGCGGAAGTCCGCGAACTTGACGGGCGCCACCATGCCAAATTTGCTGGCGTCCGAGATTACGAAGCGTTTGGCCGTATGGCGCATCGAGATACGCTTGACCTGCGCTTCCTCGATATCGGGAGTCGTAAAACCCTGCTCGGCGGCAATGCCGTTGGAGCCCCAGAAGCCGCAGTTGAAGTTGTAGCGTTCTAGAGTTGCCAAGGCATCGGGGCCAACGAGCGCCTCGGTCTCGGGTTTGAGCTCGCCGCCCAGCACCACGGTACGCATGCCGCGCAAAGCGAGATGCTGAGCATGGAGCACGGAATCAGTCACATAGGTTACCCCTTCGAGATGCGGAAGATGCTCGATGAGCCTGAGCGTCGTCGAACCCGAGTCGATGTATACAAAGCTCTCGGGCTCCACGAGCGCCGCCGCACGGGCGCAGATACGCTCCTTGTCGTCGTTATGGAGATCACTGCGCTCATTGATCGTTAGGTCGCGCGTCACGTGCGCGCGCTCCAGACTCGTCGCACCTCCGTGCACCTTGGCGATACGGTGCGCGCGGTCGAGCGTCTGCAGATCGCGCCGAATGGTAGACGCTGTCACGCCCAGGGCCTCGGCAAGCTCTGGCACCGTTACTGAGCCAGCCTGCTGCACCATCGAGACGATCGCATTGAGCCTATCTTCCGCAAGCATCGCTTACTCCTCCTCGGGGTAGACGACTCCCCAATCGGCACGGAGCTTGGTCATCAGCTCCATAACATCAGAAGCATAGCCCAGTAGCTCGCGCTTAGAATCATCGCCGGCAACGGCCTTCTCCAGGTCGGCCATCTCGTAGCACAGTGCGTAGGCCTCGGTGCCAGCGTGGACCTCCTCACGGTGACCGTCTGCAGTCCACACGATGGTCGCATGATCGGCACGCGGATATTCGTTGACCTCGATATAGCACTTGTCGAAGCTGATGACCGAGCGCTTGGGCTGCTTGGAGTGGAGCGTAAGGCTCACAACGCCCAGCTGCTGCTCGGCGTTACGGCAGACAATGCCGCCCGCAACATCGACGCCAGTCTCGCAGGTATTGCCCAGCGACACGACCTCAGCGGGCTGGCTTGCCATAAAGAGGCGCATGACGGACAGGGCATACACGCCAATGTCGAGCATGGCGCCGCCGGCAAGGCTGCGGTTGTAGAAGCGGTTGGTCAGGTCGCCGTACTCCTTATAGCTGCCAAAGTTGAGTTGGGCGAGGTTCATGCGGCCAAAGTCGCCCGCATCCATGCGCCGGCGCAGCTCCTGATACAGCGGCATGTGAAGCACCGTGGTGGCATCCATAAGGACCACGTTGTGCTCGTCGGCGATAGCACGGGCCTCGTCGAGCTCGGCGGAGTTGAGGGTAATGGCCTTCTCGCAGAGCACATGCTTGCCGGCGGCCAGCGCGGCACGCAGATAGGTAATATGCGTGTTGTGCGGCGTGGTGATATAGACGGCGTCGATGTCCGGATCGGCGTAGAGGTCCTCAGCCGTCTCGTACACCTTCTCGATGCCATACTGCTCGGCAAAAGCCTGGGCCTTGCACAACGTGCGGTTGGCAACGCCCGTAAGCTTGCGGCCAGCCAGAGCAAGGGACTGAGCCATCTGGTTGGCAATAACGCCGCAACCGATCACAGCCCAACGAAGCTCGGGAGCCGTAAAGATGTCGGTAGGGAACGGCTTGTCCTGGACCGAAGCGAATGCTGCTTTGGCGGCTGCCGCGGCGTCGAGTGGAGCCTGCTTGGAATCTGCCATCATGTGCCTCCTGGGTCATGGAGCGTCTAACATTTCTACCGTCTCTATATTCGCACAAATAAGCGCGTATGTGCGCGTTTCTGCGTATCTCACCGCTAAACGGTCATTTTTGCCCCGTAAACGGCGCATCTATATGCATATTCACGCAATCCCACGCACGTAAATATGCACAAATGCGCACTGGTTATTGCTCAGAGACAGGGGCTTATGCTTATAACTCAAAAGACAGGATGATCCGCTTAGCCTCGTCACTCATGCGCGCTGCAGCTCAAAGGACCGTCACTAACTGCCAACAGTATGCCCACTCATTTATGTCTGTCCCCAATGAGTGTTCTCACTCATTTAAGTCTGTCCCCAATGAGTGGTCCCCAATGAGTGGGGATAGAAAAAGGCCCGGGTGCCGTGGCATCCGGGCCTTTGCTAGCAACTTGATGTTGCGGGCAGCTTAGAACTTGTGGCCGCACTTCTTGCAGACGCGCAGCTTGTTCTTGCCGTCCTTCTCGTGACCGACGCGGGTAACCTTACCGCACTCGGGGCAAACGAGATTGACATTGGAGGCATCGATGGGAGCCTCCTGCGAAACGATGCCGCCCTGCTGGTTGGCAGCGTTGGGCTTGACGGCCTTCTTGACGACCGAAACGCCCTCGACAACGACCTTGTTCTCGGCGGGGAGAGCACGCAGGATAACGCCCTGCTTGCCGCGATCCTTACCAGAGAGAACCTGGACCTTATCGCCCTTCTTGATATACATATATCTCCCCTAACTACAGGGTCTCGGGAGCGAGCGAGACGATCTTCATGTACTTCTTGTCACGAAGCTCGCGAGCGACGGGCCCGAAGATACGGGTGCCGACGGGCGAACCATCGTTGTTGATGACAACGCAGGCGTTCTCATCAAAGCGAATGTAGGAGCCATCCTTGCGGCGGATCTCCTTAACGGTGCGAACGACGACGCAACGGACAACGTCCTTCTTCTTGACGTTGGCGCCAGGGGTAGCCTCCTGGACAGCACCGATGAACACATCGCCGATGCCTGCATAACGACGCTTGGAACCGCCAAGCACCTTGATGCAGCGAATCTTGCGAGCGCCGGAGTTGTCGGCGACGTTCAGCATGGTTTGCATCTGAATCATGGTAGATGTTCCTCCGAACTAAGAACCGAAGAGAGGTGCGCAGCCTTTATGCGGCCCGTGGTATGCAAGCCAGGCATACGCACATCTTCGGAAACGTACAAGTCGTAAGAGCGACTGCTTATTTAGCGCGCTCGACGACCTCGATGAGGCGCCAACGCTTCATCTTGGACATAGGACGGGTCTCCATAACGCGGACGGTATCGCCCACGCCAGCCGTGCACTCCTCGTCGTGAGCGTGCAGCTTCTTGGAGCTGGTCATCATCTTGCCGTACTTGGGGTGACGCTTGCGCTCGGTGATGGTGACAACGATGGTCTTGGCACCGGAGACGGAGGTAACGACACCCGTACGGACCTTACGCGAGTTACGCGAATCAGTCATGTTCTCTCCTTAGGTCCTACTCGGCGACAGCGGACTTCTCCGCTGCGATCTCGCGGGCGCGCTGCTCCGTGAGGACGCGAGCGATGTCCTTCTTCACGGTGTTGACGCGAGCGGTGTTGTCCAGCTGGCTGGTGGCCATCTGGAAACGAAGGTTAAAGAGCTCGGCGCGCATTTCCTTCAGCTTCTCAACGAGCTGAGCGTCCGAGAGCTCACGAATCTCTGCGGGCTTCATTAGTTCTCCTCCTTGGCGGCGGCGGCGTCCTCAGCAGCCCACTTGGCCTCGAGAGCGGCCTCCTCAGCCATCTCCTTCTCGATGCGCTGCTCAGCGTTCTTAGCAGCAACAATCTTGGTCTTGATGGGAAGCTTGTGCTGTGCAAGACGCAGAGCCTCGCGAGCGACCTCCTCGGGCACGCCCTTGACCTCGAACATGATGCGGCCGGGCTTGACGACGGCCACCCACTCCTCGGGGTTACCCTTACCAGAACCCATGCGAGTCTCGGCAGGCTTCTTGGTGATGGGCTTATCGGGGAAGATCGTGATGTAGACACGACCGCCACGCTTCATGTAGCGGGTCATGGCAATACGAGCGGCCTCGATCTGACGGTTGGTGATCCAATGGGCCTCGAGAGCCTGGATACCAAACTCGCCGAAATGCAGCTCGGTATTACCCTTGGCCTGGCCCTTCATGGAGCCACGCTGCACCTTGCGGTGAAGAATACGCTTAGGGGCAAGCACTACTGACCCCTCCTCTCGGAGTTACGACGACGAGGACGGGAAGAGCCCTCGAGTGCAGGGTTGGGAACAGGCTGGCCCGGGAGCTTCTCGCCCAGGTAGATCCAGACCTTCACGCCGCAAGCGCCCATGGTGGTGCTGGCGACAGCCGTGCCGTAGTCGATCTTGGCACGGAGGGTGTGCAGAGGCACGCGACCCTCACGGTACCACTCACGACGGCCCATCTCGGCACCGCCGAGACGACCGGAGCACTGGATACGGATGCCCTTAGCGCCGGCCTTGCGGGCGGACTGGACAGCCTTGCGCATAGCGCGACGGAAGGCAACGCGGCCCTCGAGCTGCTCGGCGATAGACTGAGCAACGAGGTTGGCGTCGAGCTCGGGGCGCTTGATCTCGACAACGTCGACGGAGAGCTGGCCCTTGGAGACGCCAGCGACCTTCTCGAGCTCGGTGCGGAGGGTATCGATCTCGGCACCCTTCTTACCGATGACAACGCCGGGGCGAGCGGTGAGGATGATGACCTTCACCTTGTCGCCAGCGCGCTCGATCTCGACGCGGGAGACAGCTGCGCGGGAAAGACGCTTCTCGAGGTATTTGCGGATCTCGAGATCGTTACCGAGGGTCTTAGCGTAATCCTTCTCTGCGAACCAGCGGGAGCGCCAGTTCTCGGTGATGCCAAGACGGAAGCCGGTGGGGTAGACTTTCTGACCCATACAGCTTTACGCCTCCTTTCGAGGAGCAACGACGACGGTGATGTGGGAAGTACGCTTCAGAATGCGAGAAGCGGAACCCTTGGCGCGGGGACGGATGCGCTTAAGCGTCGGACCCTCGTCAACATAGGCAGCGGCGACAACCAGGTTGTCGGCACGCAGACCGTTGTTGTTCTCGGCGTTCGCAACGGCGGAACGGAGAACCTTCTCGACATCCACGGCGACGGCGCGGTCGCAGAAGTGGAGGATGTCGAAGGCCTGAGCGACAGGCTTGCGGCGGATCAGATCGACCACCAGGCGGGCCTTGCTGGGGGAAACACGCACGTACTTAGCGACGGCGCGAACCTCGGTGGCCTCAGTTTCAATAGACTTAGTTGCCATTTACGGTTAACCCCCTATTTGGCCTTGTGGCCACGGAACGTACGAGTCGGCGCGAACTCGCCGAGCTTGTGACCAACCATGGACTCGGTAACATACACGGGCACATGCTTGCGGCCGTCGTGGACGGCGATGGTGTGACCAACCATCTCGGGGAAGATGGTGGACGCGCGGGACCAGGTCTTCACGACGTCCTTCTTGCCAGCCTCGTTCATCGCGGTGATACGCGAGAGAAGGCGAGTCTCCACGAACGGGCCCTTTTTGAGACTTCTGCTCATAAGTGCTTTCTCCTAAAACTCGGTATCCGAAATTACTTCTTACGGCGACGAATGATGTGCTGGTTCGAGACCTTCTTCTTCTTGCGCGTACGAAGGCCCTTCGTCGGCTTACCCCAGGGGGTAACAGAGGGACGACCAGAGGTGTGGTTCTTGCCCTCGCCACCGCCGTGCGGGTGGTCGACAGGGTTCATGACGGTACCGCGGACGGTCGGGCGCACGTTCATGTGACGCTTACGGCCGGCCTTGCCGATGACGATGTTGGAGTGATCGGCGTTGCCGACCTCACCGACGGTGGCGCGGCAGGTAACGAGGATGCGGCGCATCTCGGAGGAAGGCATACGGACGATAGCGTACTTGCCCTCCTTACCCATCAGCTGGCAGGAGTTACCGGCGGAACGGGCGATAGCAGCGCCCTTGCCCGGCTGGAACTCGACGGCGTGGATGAGCGTACCGACGGGGATGTCGGCGAGGGGCAGAGCGTTGCCCGGCTTGATGTCGGCGTCAGAACCGGACATGATGGTCTGACCGACCTCGAGGCCCTTGGGGGCCAGGATGTAGCGCTTCTCACCGTCAGCGTAGTGCAGCAGAGCGATGCGAGCGGAACGGTTCGGATCGTACTCGATCGTGGCAACCTTGGCGGGCACGCCGTCCTTGTTGCGCTTGAAGTCGATCACGCGGTAACGACGCTTCACGCCGCCGCCCTGGTGGCGGGTGGTGATGCGGCCGTTGTTGTTACGACCGGCCTTCTTGGGCAGGGGCTCGAGAAGAGACTTCTCGGGCTTGGTGCAGGTGATCTCAGAGAAGTCGGAGATCGTCTGCCAACGCCTACCAGCGGAGGTCGGCTTAAGGTGCTTTACAGCCATTACAATCCCTTTCAATAGGAATCCGTTAGCCATCGCAGACAGGGATTCGAGGTTCTGCCTCGGGTGCGATGACACCGGACGTATACACGGTTCCGGGCGTGTCCATTTAATACGCCCAAAACCTTGAGCTCTCGCCTCCCCTAGTTGGGAGGCATGAGCTCACTCAACAGCAGCGAGTCTTAGGCCTGGTTGCCAAAGACCTCGATGGTGTCGCCCTCGGCCAGCGTGACGATGGCCTTCTTCCAAGAACGGGTCTTGCCGGCGACATAGCGCACGCGCTTGGTCTTGGGCTTGACCGTCAGGGTGTTCACGCGAACGACCTTGACGCCGAAGATCTCCTCGACAGCGTCCTTGATCTGATACTTGTTAGCATCCTTGGCGACCTCGAACGTGTACTTGTTCTGCTCCATGCCGGAGAAGGAACGCTCGGACACGATCGGACGGATGATGATCTCGTGGGCGGTCATTTATGCAAGCACCTCCCCGAAGTGAGCGGCGATGTCGGCGGGCATCAGCACAGCGTTGTTGTTGACGAGATCGTAGGTGTTGGCCTCGTCGGCAGTGATGATGAACGTCTTGGGAATGTTGCGGAACGACAGGTAGGCGTTGACGTCCTCATCGCGAACGATGATGGTCAGACGCTTGCCCTCAAGGCCGAGAGCCTTGAGCATGGCAACGGCAGCCTTGGTGGAAGGCTTCTCGAAGCCGTAGTCGTCGACGAGCACGAGCTCGCCATCGGCCAGCTTGGCGGACAGCGCGGAGCGCATAGCCAGCTTGACCTCCTTGTTGTTCATACGCTTAGCGTAGGAACGGGGCTTGGGGGCGAAGACAACGCCACCGTGACGCCACTGGGCAGCACGGATGGAACCCTGGCGGGCACGGCCGGTGCCCTTCTGACGCCAAGGCTTCTTGCCGCCACCGGAAACCTCAGAGCGGCCCTTAGCGGACTGGGTGCCCTGACGCCAAGAGGCCATCTGGCACTTGACGATGTGGTGCATAACGTGGATGTTCGGCTCGATGCCGTACACCTCAGCGGCGAGCTCGGCCTCGGCGACCTTCTTGCCCTCGCTGTTCTTTACTTCAAACTTTGCCATTTAAGTGTTCTCCTTGGTATGACGCTGGGCTAAATGGGCTGGGCCCTTAGGCCATACGGATGGCGACGAGACCATTCTTGGCACCCGGGACAGCGCCCTTGACCAAGATGAGGTTCTGCTCGGCATCGATGCGGACAACGGAAAGGTTCTTGACGGTAACGCGCTCGTTACCCATGTGACCGGCCATCTTGACGCCCTTGAGGACGCGCGCAGGATAGGCGCACTGACCGATAGAACCGGGGTGACGCTGGAAGTGAGAACCATGCGTCATAGGACCGCGGCGCTGACCCCAGCGCTTGATGCGACCCTGGAAGCCCTTACCCTTGGAGGTACCGATGACGTCGACCTTCTCGACATCAGCGAAATCAGCGACGGTGACGACCTCGCCGACCTTGTGCTCCTCGCCGTTCTCGACGCGGACCTCACGAAGGAAGCGGACAGGCTCGACGCCAGCCTTGGCGAAGTGACCAGCCATGGGCTTGTTCACGTTCTTGGCCTTGATGTCGCCGAAACCGATCTGGACGGCGTCATAGCCGTCGGTTGCCTGAGTTTTAACCTGCGAGACAGCGCAGGGGCCAGCCTGGATGACCGTGACGGGAACGACGTTGTCGTCCTCGTCCCAAACCTGGGTCATGCCAATCTTGCGGCCGAGAATCATGCTGATCAAGATATGATCCCAACTCTCGCGTGGTCTTGGGACAATGCGTACACCACCGAGCGTACGCCCCTAGAGGACCACTACTTACACAACGTGCTCCCCAGCCTTGTATTTCGCCCGGACTACCTGACAACCCTATTAAGCAGGCATTTTGTCCAGCCAGAATACTCCCCTGGTTACACACAGCTGATTAGTATACACGGCTGCGGGCGTATCCATCGAGATTCATATTTCACTCACATTGTTTACGCAGGTAAAGTGCGTGGCACGTCTCCCGAGCACGGCGGAGGGCCGGAGAAATATATTAAGGTCCCTGCTCTACAGTCCTGCGCAAGACGAAGGCCACATTAAGTGGCCTTCTTTGCGTGCGGAACTCGCGATGACCTTAATATATTTCTCCGGCCCTCCGCCGTGCTCGGGAGACGACACGTTAATGTCTGCTAAACCTTGCTCGCTCAGGCTAATGACTTTGTTGGGGGTCCACTATTTGCTGGAGAGTGAACTTGCATTGGAGCCCGTCGTTCTCTCCTTGCGACTCTTCCTCGTCGAAATTGAAGATCATGATGGCGCAGTTGGGGAGTTTTGCTGGGAGCTCGAAGCCCTCTGGGGCTGCAGCCTTGATGAATTGGCGGCTGGCGCTGCCGTGGCTTACTGCTAGGAGGGTTTCGATGCCCTCGGAGCCCATGAGATTGGTGAGGGTGTCCGCCATGCGTTCTTGCAGCGCGCGGCTTCCTTCTCCGCCAAATGGGACCAAATCCTCGCCGGGGTCCCAGACGTCGGTGGGTAGGGCGTCGTGGGGGCCTTCTTCGAAGGTGCCGTAGCAGCGCTCGATAATGCCTTTGCAGGGCTCGACTGCTGCGTCCGGGCCGATGAGCTCGCATGCGACGAGCTGAGCTGTGTCCATGGCTCGGCCTAAGGGTGATGAGACCACTTTGTCGGGAACGACGCCGTGGGCCTTGAGCCATGCGGCTGCCGCCCGTGCCTGCTGGCGGCCCAGATCGGTGAGCGGAGAATCGCAGCGACCCTGGACGAGCTTTTTGACGTTGAATTCCGTCTGGCCGTGGCGGAGTAGGTATAGGCGCTTCATGCTCTCCCCTTCTGCATAACTTGCTTTATCGGCGCAACCCTACTCGTGGGTATGGCCTACGTAGTCTTCGTCGATCGTGATCTTGGCAATCGACTTGGGATATTCCGATTCGATCCGTTGTGCCAGCGCGTGCTTTAAGTCTTCGGCACTCATCTGCAGATCCGAGGGTCGCACGCAGTCAAAGATCACGTTGGTGTGCGTAGGACCCGGCACGCAGCGCAGGTCATGAATCGAAAGGCGGCTATCGATCTCTTGAGCCATAGCGTTGATGCGTAAACGCATGCTCGCCAGCTTGGGGTCATCGGTCACGATGGGATCGTAATGGAGCGTGACAATCATGCCGTCTTCGTTCCTAAACGCCTGCTCAATATTGTCGAGCGTGTCATGGCTTTCCAGAGGGCTGGCCTCGGCTGCCATCTTGGCGTGAGCGCTTGCGAACTTCCTGCCCGGGCCGTAATCGTGAACCATCAGATCGTGAACGCCCAAAACGCCGGGATAGCTCATGATCTTGTCTCGAATGTGCTTGACCAGCTTAGGATCGGGCGTCTGACCCAAAAGCGGGCTCACCGTATCCTGGATGAGTTCAAAACCGCTCCAGCCAATATAGGCGCCAACGGCAAGGCCGACCCATGCGTCAAGATTGATGTGCGTCACCTGCGAAACAATTGCGCACGCCAGCACGGCGCCCGTGGCAAGAACATCGTTCTTGGAATCCTGCGCGGTCGCATGCAGCGTCTCGGACTCAATACGATCGCCGAGCTTTTGGTTGAGGGCCGCCATCCAGAGCTTTACGACCATCGAAAGCACTAGAACTGCCACCAGGGCAAGCGAGAACTCGACAGGTTCGGGGTGGATGACGCGCTCGACCGAGGACTTCACCAGCTCAACGCCAATCAGCAGCACGAGTGCCGCCACGACCAGACCCGAGAGATACTCGTAACGACCGTGGCCGTAAGGATGCTCGGGGTCGGCCGGCTTGCTCGCCAGCTTAAAGCCCAGCACGCTCACGATATTCGAGCTGGCATCGGACAGGTTGTTCATGGCATCCGCCACAATCGAAACCGATCCCGAAACCACACCAATGGCACCCTTCGCAGCACAAAGTGCAACATTGGCGACAATACACACCATGCCCGCTAACGTGCCCACACGCGCACGATCGCCCTGTGCGCGCCTAACAATCCACTCGACCATCTACATCCGCCCCCACGGTACTACCTATATATCTATTGCTTGACCGGATTGTAGTGTAGCCACTTTGTCCCCCAGATACAAAAAGGCCGCAGCCCACACGGGCCGCGGCCTTGGAACACGACAAAGGGATCGTCCTTTTGTCGCACTGGTTTATGCGCTTACTTCAGCAGCGCTCGCCACTGTTTCGGGCGAATCGGCTCCGTCCCCCGTCGCCTGCCCCTTCGCCGGCACCACGCCAAAGCAGTAGCTCAGCGCCGCAGACACCGCAAATGCCGTGCCGCCGGCAACGCAGCACCACAGCAGGTTCGAAAAACCACCTGTGGCAAAGCCAATGACCATGAGGACATTCGTCATGCCGATGGTATAGGCCGTAACGTGGCCCACGGCCGCAACAAGGCCTCCGACGGCGCCGCCAATGGCCATGCACGTCAGGCACCTGCCATATTTAAAACCGCAACCGTACAGCGCCGGCTCGCTTACGCCGCCAAGAACACCCGAGATTGAATAGCCCAGCATGAGCGTCTTCTCGTCCTTATCCGCAACGCGGAGCGACGCGCCAAAGGGCATGCCCCAAACGGCGAACGTTGCCATCGTCGCAGCGATCAGGATGCACGAATCCGTTCCCACACTCATAAACTGCGCATAGGCGAGCGATAGGACGACGTTGCTGACGCCCGCGATCTTAAGGAACTCCCAGCCCGCAGCAAGCCCCATGAGCGTGAGCAGCGACACGATACCACCGGAATTGCCAAGCATAAACATAAGCTGGCCCAACAGCATGCCCAGATAGCTGCCCGCCGGCGCCGTAATACACAGCGAAACCGGAACCATAACGAGCATGGTCGCAAACGGAACGAACGAAAACGCCACGGCCTCAGGGATAACGCGCCGAAAGAAACACTCCACTCGCCA
>CAJMSG010000035.1:0-13180 GCA_905216105.1 uncultured bacterium
TGAAAGCGTCTCCTACTACGACTCGATTCCCATCGAGGTATTCCTCATGCTGCTCATGATCTTGGGCTCTATCAGCTTCGTCGTCCATGCCGAGGTGTGGAAGGGGCGCCTGCAATCCTTCTTCGGCGATATCGAGATTCGCACGATGCTCATCTGGCTGCTCCTGATGACGGTTGTCGTCGCAGCGTCTCTTTCGGCGAGCGCCCTGTTCTCCGACCTGCCCGCGATGATTCGCCGCGGCCTGTTCATGGTGGTGTCGGCTTTCTCTACCACTGGGTTCCAGAATGTCACGACCAATCAGCTCACGACGGTGTTCTCGTCGGGCGCCTTCCTCGCGCTCGCGCTGATTGCGGCGGTTGGCGGCTCGGCGGGATCGACCGCAGGCGGCGTGAAACTCCACCGGGTGGGCATCATCTTCAAATCGATTGTCTCCACGGTGAAAGAGGCGGTGTCTCCCTCGTCTGCTCGCGTTGTCGTTTCCTATAACCATCTGGGACGACGCGTTCTTTCCTCCGATGCTGTAAAGGAGGCGATGACCGTGTTCGTGCTCTTTGTGATCACGTACTCGGTCGGCGCGCTCGTGGGCATCGCGCACGGGTACGAGGCATCCCAGGCCATCATGGAGTCGGTCTCCATGACCTCGAACGGCGGAATCATCACCGGCATTGTGACGCCTGGCATGTCGCCTTCCCTTGAGGCGTTCTACATCTTCCAGATGTGGGCGGGCCGTCTTGAGTTCGTCACGCTGCTCGCCGTTTTGGCCGAGATTATCGCGTCGCTTGCTCCCCGAAAAAGGAGGGGGCGCCAATGAGCAGGCACGATACGACACCTTGGGCCTCGCTTTCCGGACGCGCGCTGCGGGTTGCGCTCGCGGTAGCGTTTTGCCTGTTCGCATGCATGCCTGTTGTCGCTTTCGCGGACGACGGCGACGGCGAAGGTGATTCCAACCTGATAAACCCTCAGCAGCGACCCGACTCGTCGTTCATCTACGATTCGTCGATCATCGACCTGTCGAACGCCGATTCCTACTACGACAAGCAGACCGTGCAGATTACAGGCGAGGCGGTGGGGGACATCATCGATGCGCGCGACGGCATGGTATGGGTCACGCTCGCCGAGGCCTCGAACTCGAGCAACGCATCGGTTTCGGTGCTGATGACGCGCGAGTCCGCGTCGCATATCGACACGCTCGGACGCTATGGCACCACAGGAACGATGCTGCAGGTTCGCGGGGTGTTCCACCTCGCCTGCCCCGAAGACCAGGGATTGAGCGACGTGCATGCGACGAGCGTTGCCGTGGCTGCGAAAGGGTCGCATCATGTCGAGGAGTTCCGCCCCGAGGCGTTTGCAGCTGGTGCCGCGCTCACTGTCGTCGGGTTTGCTCTCATGGGACTGTTCCGCTACTTGCGGGAACGCCAGCGTTAGGGGAAGTTGTTGGAAGAAACGGTTGCTATCGGGTGCGTCGTCAAGCTCGACCGCGGGTTCCCCTTGGTGCGTCTTGAGGACGGGGCTGAGCTTCGCTGCAAGCACGCAACGTCGCTCGTGAAGGGAGAGCGCGTCCGCGCGGTGATCGGCGACAGGGTGCGCGTCTCGTTCGCCGAGCGAAACGACAAGGCGCTCATCGTCGAGGTGCTTCCCCGTTCGCGCGAACTTGTGCGGAAGGACCCCACCGAGCGTGCCGTTCCCCAAGTGCTCGCTGCCAACTTCGATCGCGTCATTGTGACGCAGCCTTCAGTGGAAGTGAATATGCGCAGGCTGGAGCGCGAACTGGTGCTCGCTCATGAAACGGGCGCCGCCGTGTCCGTCGTGCTCACGAAGGCCGATCTCGCCGAAAGCGAGGACGAGGTCGAGCGCGTCCGCGAGCGCGTTCGGGCGCTTGTCGGCGCGGACGTAGAGACGCTCGTCGTGTCGGAAGCGATGCCCGAAAGCGTCGAAGCCGTGCGCGCGCTCGTGCCCGAGGGGACAACGGCGGTGCTTATCGGACGGAGCGGCGTGGGCAAGTCGAGCCTGGTCAATCTGCTTGTTGGGCGTGATGTGCAAGAGACGGGGACGGTGCGCGAGGCCGATGGCGCGGGCCGTCACACCACGGTGAGCCGCGAGATGGTGTCCATTCCCCACGGCGGCTACGTGGTCGATATGCCAGGCGTGCGCGGTTTGGGCCTCTGGGACGCCGACGCAGGTATCGGCGTTGCCTTCGCCGACGTGGAAGAGCTTGCCGAGCAGTGCCGCTTCCGCGATTGCAAGCACGAGAACGAGCCTGGTTGTGCCGTTCGCGCCGCTGTCGAGCGTGGCGATCTCGCGCGGGAGCGCTTCGAGTCCTACGTTTCCCTGAAGCGCGAGACCGAGGTCGTCCGCGAGCGCCGCGAGCAGGCGCGCTGGATGCAACGCGAGCAGGCCCAGGCGGGATCGCGCGGTTCCCGTCGTTCGGGAAGCGCGGCGGGAACGGGCGGCAGCGCGGGCGGGCGAAAGACGTCGGCAGCCTCGTCGAAGATGCGCCGCAACAAGTCGGGCCGAGGCAGCGGCGGCTCGAGCTGGCGTAAATACGGCCAGTAGCGCGAGCCTGCGGACCCGCAGCCTTGCCGGACGTGCGCTTCGCGTCCCGTCCCGGGCCGCCCTTGTGCCCCCCAATGTAAGCGATACCTGCATATTTGGGTAATGCTCAGGTAAAGCTGCGTCATGCTTGCGTCATGGCTTGCTGCTGTGCTCCCATCGGGCGGATTTGCTCCCTACTATTTTCATCAGCGAGAAACGGCGAAACCCAACTCAACGCCAACGCTCGCCAAAAAGGAAATCTCGAAGGGAGAATAAAACTATGCAGGGCAACCTCATGAGCCGCCGTAACTTCGTTGGAGCCGCCGCGGCCACTGCCGCAACGGTCGCCGCCTTCAGCCTCACCGGCTGTGGTTCGAACGGCTCGAGCGACGCGAAGTCCGACGCGAAGGAAGACAAGGCCGAGGCGAAGGCGCTCTCCGGCACCATCACGGCTGTCGGTTCCACGGCGCTTCAGCCCCTCTGCGAAGCTGCTGCCGAGCAGTTCATGGAGAAGAACTCCGGCGTTCAGATCACCGTTCAGGGTGGTGGCTCCGGCCAGGGCATCACGCAGATCACCCAGGGCGCGGTGCAGATCGGCAACTCCGACGTGTTCGCCGAGGCGAAGGTGAAGGACACCGCCGATCTCGAGAAGATCGCCGACAACAAGGTCTGCATCGTCGGCATGGGCCCGATCGTCAACAAGGACGTCACCGTCGACGACCTGACGATCGACCAGCTGAAGTCTATCTTCACCGGCGAAGTCACCAACTGGAAGGAAGTCGGCGGCGCTGATGCAGCTATCACGGTCATCAACCGCGCATCCGGTTCCGGCACCCGCGCGACCTTCGAGGCCGCCGTGCTCGGCGACACCAAGGTGCCCGATACCTTCAAGCCCCAGGAGCAGGATTCTTCGGGCACCGCTGCGAAGATGGTTGCTTCCACCCCGGGCGCCATCTCCTACCTGGCGTTCTCCTACTACGACGACACCGTGAAGGCCCTGAAGGTCGGCGGCGTCGAACCGAAGGAGGCGAACGTTGAGGACAACTCCTGGACCATCTGGGCTTACGAGCACATGTACACTGCCGCCGATCCCGACGAGGCCACCAAGGCGTTCATCGAGTACATGATGAGCGACGATGTCCAGGGCGAGCTCGTCGAGGCGCAGGGCTACATCCCCGTCTCTGGCATGAAGGTCGAGAAGGACGCTTCCGGCAAGGTCACCAAGAAATAACTCGAAAGGAGACGCGGCTTTATGGCTCAGTTGCCAAAGCATCGCGTCGAGCTTATCGGCAAGGGCGTCACGGGTGCGTGCATCGCGCTCGTGGCGCTTCTTGTTGTTACGCTCGTTGCAATGGTCGCGCAGCGCGGCATCGCGACATTTGCCGTTGACGGCATCGACCTGGGCGCATTCCTCACCGGCACCACGTGGAACCCTCATCAAGATGACGTGAACGGCATGCCGACGGTGGGCGCGCTGCCGATGATTTCCGGTTCGTTCGCAGTCACGCTGCTCTCGACGCTGTTCGCCCTGCCGATCGCCATCGGCTCGGCGATCTTCGTCGTTGAAATCGCCCCCCGGTTTGGGCGTCGCGTGTTCCAGCCGCTCATTGAGCTTCTGGTGGGAATCCCGTCGGTCGTTTACGGGCTGATCGGCCTCACCGTCGTGGTGGCGTGGACCCGCGATATGGCTGCAGCGGCTGGCCAGACCATCACTGGTTTCGGTATCTTCTCGAGCGCTATCGTGCTCGCCGTGATGATTCTCCCCACGATCACGAGCCTCTCGATTGATGCGCTCGCTGCGGTGCCTAATCAATATCGTGAAGGTTCCTATGCGCTTGGTTGCACTCGCTGGCAAACGGTGTGGAACGTGGTTCTGCGCTCGGCGGCCCCGTCGCTTATGACGGCGGTCATCTTGGGGATGACGCGTGCGTTCGGCGAGGCGCTCGCCGTGCAGATGGTCATCGGCGGCGTCGAGAAGGCCATGCCCAACGGCCTGCTTGATCCCGCGGCCACGCTCACGACGGCCCTGACGAGCGGCCTTTCCAACGCGACGACGGGCTCGGTCGAGTACCACGCTCTCTGGAGCCTGGGACTTCTGCTCATGGGCATGTCGCTCGTGTTCATCATGATCATCCACGTTATTGGCAAGAGGGGAGCGAAGGCGAATGGCTAACGCAAACTCGGCCTGTGCCGCCGCCGCGCCCGCGGGAGACGCCTGCGCCACTGCGGCCTCCGGCGCCGCAGCCGTCGCCCGCGCGGCGTCCGGCGTCCCGTCCGGCGCCGACGTCATGTCCGGCGTCGACCTCGATGCTCACGCGGCGAAGATCGGCCGCCAGGATAAGATCGCGACCGGCGTGCTCACGGCCATCGTCGGCCCCGTGTTGGCGCTACTTGCCGCCATCGTGATCTACATCCTGGCGCGCGGCTTGGGGAAGGTCTTCCAGCCCGGCTTCCTGACGAACGCCTCGTCCGACAAGGACGTCCCCGGCATCGCCTTCCAGCTGTTCGACTCGTTCTACCTACTGCTGATCACCTTAGGTATCTCGGTGCCCATCAGCCTGGGCGGCGCGGTCTTCCTGGTCGAGTACGCGCCGGACGGCCCCATCCGCGACATCGCCTCCACCGCCATCGAGACGCTGTCCTCGCTGCCCTCCATTGTCGTAGGCATGTTCGGCTTTCTGGTGTTCTCGGTGCAGCTGGGCTGGAAGTACTCCATCATCTCCGGCGCCGTCGCGCTCACCATGTTCAACATCCCCATCCTGGTGCGCGTGATTCAGCAGGCGCTCGAGGACGTGCCGCAGGCCCAGCGCGATGCGTGCCTGGCCATGGGCCTCACTCGCTGGGAGGCCACACTGCACATCCTGATTCCCGAGGCCATGCCCGCCATCGTGACCGGCATCGTGCTTTCGGCCGGCCGCGTGTTTGGCGAGGCCGCGGCGCTGCTCTTTACCTCGGGCATGAGCTCGCCGGTTCGCCTGAACTTCTTGAGCTTTAACCTGTCGAGCCCCACCTGCGCCTGGAACGTGTTCCGTCCCGGCGAGTCGCTGGCCGTGCACATCTACAAGATCTATGGCGAGGGCAGCCCCGAGGCCCAGCAGATCGTCTGGGGCACCGCGGCACTGCTGATGATTTGCGTGCTGCTGTTTAACGTAGTCGCCCGTATCGTAGGCAAGCAACTGGCAAGGAGGATGACGGCCGAATGAGCGAGATGAATGCGACGCCCGCAACCGAGGCGGCATCGTCCGACACCCAGGACTTTTTGTCGAGCGTGGGGGAGAGCGAGAAACGTGTTCGCGTGAGCGGCAAGGCCGTGAGCGACGAGGTCGTGGTCTCCACCAAGGACGTCAATGTGTACTATGGCGACCACCATGCGCTGCACAATACGTCGCTCGACTTCCACAAGGGCGAGATCACGGCGCTCATCGGGCCTTCGGGCTGCGGTAAGTCGACCTTCTTGCGTAGCCTCAACCTCATGAATCGCGAGATTCGCGGCTGCCGCGTGGAGGGCGAGATCAACTACCGCGGGCGCAACGTGAACACCAAGACCGAGAACACCTACGAGCTGCGTCGCTCCATCGGCATGGTGTTCCAGCAGCCCAACCCCTTCCGCAAGTCCATTCGCGACAACATCACCTTTGCGCCCAAGCGCCACGGCATCACCGACCGTGACGAGCTCGATCGCATGGTCGAGGAGAGTCTGCGCGGTGCGGCGCTGTGGGACGAGGTCAAGGACAAGCTCGACAAGAGCGCCTACGCGCTTTCGGGCGGCCAGCAGCAGCGTTTGTGCATAGCGCGCACGCTGGCGCTCAACCCCGACGTGATCCTGTTTGACAAGCCCTGCTCGGCGCTCGACCCCATCTCGACGTTAGCGATCGAGGACCTCATGTCGTCGATCGTTGCCGAGCGCGCCATCGTCATCGTGACGCACAACATGGAGCAGGCGTCGCGCGTGTCCAACCGCACGGCGTTCTTCTACATGGGCGATATGGTCGAGTACGACGAGACCGACGAGATTTTCCAACGGCCCAAGGATAAGCGGCTGAATGATTACCTCACCGGCATGTTCTCCTAGTCCGGGACATGCTTGAGGCCCGCGGCGGCCACGGTCGCCACGGGACTGATTGGAGGGGCGGGTCATCTCTTGTGGGAGATGGCCCGCCTTTTTGTGTCGCGTGCGGCCCGCCTTTTCGCTGCTATCATGGACAACGTTGAATTTCTACGAAGGAGCAGGGCACATGGCGATTCTTTTGGGATGCGATTCCGTCAGCCTAGAGTTTCCCACCAAGCATATTTTCGATAGCGTGACGCTCGGCGTGGGCGAGGGCGACCGTATTGGTATTGTCGGCAAAAACGGCGACGGCAAGTCGACGCTGCTGAGCGTGCTCGCTGGCACGCTGGAGCCCGACGACGGCCGCGTGACGCACCGTCGCGGCACCACGATCGGTCTGCTCGGCCAAAAGGACCAGCTGGCCGATACTGATACCGTGCATCATGCCGTCGTCGGTGACACGCCCGAATACGAGTGGGCCTCGAGCCCACGTACGCGCCAGATTCTGGCCGGCCTTATTAGCGATGTGCCCTGGGAGGGCACGGTGGGCGAGCTTTCGGGCGGCCAGCGCCGTCGCGTGGACCTCGCGCGCCTGCTGATCGGCGACTACGACGTGCTCATGCTCGACGAGCCCACCAACCACCTGGACATGCGCACCATCAACTGGCTCGCGCGTCACTTAAAGGCCCGCTGGCAGCGCGGCCAGGGCGCGATGCTCGTGGTCACGCACGACCGCTGGTTCTTGGACGAGGTCTGTACCAGTATGTGGGAGGTCCACGACGGCCAGGTCGATCCCTTCGAGGGCGGTTACTCCGCATATATCCTGCAGCGCGTGGAGCGCGACCGCATGGCCGCGGTTACCGAGGAGCGCCGTCGCAACATGGCGCGCAAGGAGCTCGCGTGGCTGAGCCGCGGTGCCCAGGCGCGCTCCACCAAGCCCAAGTTTCGCGTGGATGCCGCTCGCGAGCTGATCGCCGACGTGCCGCCCGTGCGTGACGAGCTGGAGCTCAAGCGCCTGGCCGTGAGCCGCCTGGGCAAGCAGGTTATCGACGTCATTGACGTGGACGCCGGCTATGCGGATGACGACGGCACGTCCAAGCAGGTGCTCTCCGACGTGACTTGGCTCATCGGCGCCGGCGACCGCTATGGCCTGCTGGGTGAGAACGGCGCCGGCAAGTCCACGCTGCTCGATGTGATCCAGGGCAAGATCGCACCCCTGCGCGGCCGCGTGAAGATTGGCCAGACGGTGCGCTTTGGCGTGCTGTCGCAGCAGCTCGAGGAGCTCGAACCCTACATGGGTGACACGATTCGCGAGGTGCTCAGCAACTACAAGAAATACTACGTCATCGACGGCAAGGAGACCTCGCCCGAGAAGCTCTGCGAGCGCCTGGGCTTTACGACGCAGCAGCTCTGGAGCCGCATCGGTGACCTTTCGGGCGGCCAACGCCGTCGCCTGTCGCTGCTGCTGACGATCCTGGACGAGCCTAACGTGCTCATCCTGGACGAGCCGGGCAACGATCTGGATACCGATATGCTGGCGATTGTCGAGGACCTGCTCGACGGCTGGCCGGGCACGCTGATTCTGGTGACGCACGACCGCTTCTTGATGGAGCGCGTGACCGACCAGCAGTGGGCGCTGCTCGACGGCCACCTGACGCATATGCCCGGCGGCGTGGACCAGTACCTGCGCCTGTGCAACGCTACCGCCGAGGGCGAGCCCGTGGGCGCGCCGAGCGCCAAGACCGGCACGTTTGACACCGGTGCCGCGGCAGCTGCGGCCGAAAAGCCCAAGTCGAGCGGTCAGCCCAACGGCCTGTCCAACGCCGAGCGCCAGAAGCTCCGCCGCGAGGTGAGTTCGCTCGAGCGCAAGATGGAGACGCAGCGCGCCCGCGTTGAGGAGGCCGAGGCAGCAATGGCCCAAGTCGATCCCACCAACTACACGGCGCTCGGCGAGCAGCAGGCAAAGATCGACGAGGCTCACGCTGCCATGGACGAGCTGGAGATGGTGTGGCTCGAGGCGAGTGAAAAGCTCGAGGGCGAGGAGTAGGCGAGGATGATCAAAGCCGCGTTTTTCGATATCGACGGCACGCTGCTGAGCTTTAAGACCCATCGGATTCCGGCGTCGGCGCAGCAGGTGCTCGACAGCTTTCGCGAGCAGGGGATCGCGTGCGTGATCGCCACGGGCCGTCCGACCTACCAGATGCCGGACTGGCTGTTCGACCTGGGCTGGGATGCGTACATCACGCTTTCGGGTCAGCACTGTTTTGATGCCAAGGGCGTTTACCGCAGCTGCCCGATCGATTCGGACGACGTCGCGGCGATTGTGGACCAGGTGGCGCAGGGGCGCTACGACTCGCTGTGCATGCAGGGCGAGAATTCGTTTGTGAACCGCCTGTCCGAGCGCGTGGTGACGGCTGGCAGTAACGCGGGGATTGTCTACCATGAGGAGCCGTTTGAGCACGCCTTTGACGCGCCGGTCTACCAGTTTTGCGCCTTTGTTGATCCGGCCGACGAGCATATCGTGACCGATTCCGTGTCGCATTCGCTCACTACGCGCTGGTGCGATCTGTTCTGCGATATTATTCCCGCTAACGGCGGCAAGGACCTGGGCGTGGCGGCGACGCTGGAGCGCTTGGGCATCGACGCGAGCGAGGCGATCGCCTTTGGCGACGGCGAGAACGACCTGTCGATGTTCTCGGCCGTGGGCACAAGTGTGGCCATGGGCAACGCGCAGGATACCGTGAAGGCCGCGGCGACCTACGTTACGACCGCCGTAGACGACGACGGCATTTACAGCGCCGCCAAGCACTTTGGGCTACTGTAGCTGCGGCCGGCACTTAGGGACGTTCCTTTTCTGCCGGCAGCTGGGGACACTCCTTGCGGGGCGTCCCCATTTTGTTTTCGTCCCGCATGTTTTGTGAAACACGGCTAACTTTTAGGCAAAGTAGTAAGACATGGGCAACTTTTGCGGTAAAGTAAATCAAGCAAAAGTATCCAAAGGCTAACTAGAAGCCATCGCGAAAGGCGGCCCATGGCCCTGCGTGAATCCGGAGAAGACTATCTCGAATCGATCTACGTTCTATCGGAACGTCAGGGCATCGTGCGCTCGATCGACGTTGCCGAATACTTGGGCGTAACCAAAGCAAGCGTCTCTAAAGCCATGGCGGCCTTGGAGAGCACCGGCTACGTGGAGATGGGCAAACGCGACGTGCATCTGACGGAACGCGGTCTTGAGGTTGCCCGTCAAATGTGGGAGCGCCACTGCTTTTTTGTAGGTCTGCTAGAGGACGCAGGCGTAACGCCCGAGGTCGCGTCGCAAGAGGGCTGCCACATGGAGCACTGCCTGAGCGAGGAGAGCTTCGAGAAGCTAAGATCGATGCTGAGACGGGAAGATGTAGCGGGTCCAACAACAGAAGCCTAACTGACCCACAGTAGCGCGGAGTTCACGCAAAGCGCGAACCAGCGACCGGGACCAGCGGCCCTTTCGGCCAAGTCCATTTCAGCAAAGGAACCCCGCCAGCAAGCGATGTCCAAGAACCGCCAGCTGTGTCAATGCAGGCCGGGGCCGGGCTTGGTTTTGAAAACACTCCGCAGCGCGAGGCCCGCCTTTCCGTTGCTCCGCAGGAGCAGGAAAGACGGGCCTCATGCGCGAGGACGTTTTCAAAACCAAGCCCGGCCCCGGCCGGAGGGACCACGAGCGCTACAGGTTCTTGACACCCATCGCGCGCATGGCGTTCAGGATGGCGATGATCGCCACGCCCACGTCGCCAAAGACGGCAAGCCACATATTGGCGATGCCCAGTGCCGCAAGCACCAGAATCAGCAGCTTAATGCCCAGCGCAAAGATAATGTTCTGCCAAACAATTGACATGGTCTTGCGCGCCACGCGAATAGCGCGGGCGATGTTGGACGGCTTGTCATCCATGAGCACGACGTCGGCGGCCTCGATTGCAGCGTCGGAACCCATAGCGCCCATGGCAATGCCAACATCGGCGCGCGTAAGCACGGGTGCGTCGTTGATACCGTCGCCGACAAAGGTAAGCTTTCCCTTGCCGCTTTCGGCCGCGAGCAGCGCTTCAACACGTTCGACCTTGTCGCCCGGCAGCAGCTGCGCATGGAACTCGTCGAGCCCCAGCTGCTTGGCCACCGCAGCAGCCACTTCCTCGCGGTCGCCCGTGAGCATGACGGTGCGCTTGACGCCGGCGGCGTGCAGGTCGCGGATCGTCTGCTCGGCGTCGGCCTTTATGGTGTCGGCAATTACAATGTGGCCGGCATAGATGCCATCGACTAGCACGTGGAGGATGGTGCCGACGACCTCGCAATCGGGCGCTTCGACTCCGGCCGCGGCGAGCATCTTTGCGTTGCCAACGACGACGTGCTTGCCGTCGATGATTGCCGTCACGCCGTGGCCCGCGTCGTTGGCGGAGTCGCTCACGCGCTTGGGGTCGACCTCGCCCTGGTAGGCGACACGCACGGACTGCGCGATGGGGTGATCGGAGAACGACTCCGCAAGGGCTGCGACCTCGAGCAACGACTGCTCGGTATAGCCAGCCTCGGGGTGCACCGCGACGACCGAGAACGTGCCGTTGGTGAGGGTGCCGGTCTTGTCAAAGACGACGGTGTCCACATCGGCGAGCGTCTCGAGGTAGTTAGAACCCTTGATGAGAACGCCCAGCTTGGAGGCACCGCCGATGCCGCCAAAGAAACTGAGCGGCACGCTGATCACCAACGCGCACGGGCAGCTGACGACCAGGAAGGTCAGGCCGCGCAGGATCCAATCGGACCAAGCGCCAGTCACCAGGCCGCCGCCAAGCGCGAGCACCGCGGCAGCGCCAGTGACGGCGGGGGTGTAGACGCGGGCAAAGCGCGTGATGAAGTTCTCGGTGCGCGCCTTCTTTTCGCTGGCATTCTCCACGAGCTCCAGAACACGCGCGACGGTGGACTCGCCAAAGGGCTTGGTGGTGCGCACGTGGATGAGGCCCGTCATGTTGATGCAACCGCTGATGATATCGTCGTCGGTCTTGGCCGGGCGGGGGACCGACTCGCCCGTGAGTGCGGCGGTGTCGAGCTGGGTTTCGCCCTCGACGATGACGCCGTCGATAGGCACGCGCTCGCCGGGCTTGACCACGATCACGGTGCCGACGGCGATGTCATCGGGAAAGACCTGTTCGAGTGTGCCGTCGGCTTGCTCGACGTTAGCGTAGTCGGGCGCGATGTCCATCATGGCACTGATCGACTTGCGGCTCTTGCCCACGGCGTATGCCTGGAACAACTCGCCGACCTGGTAGAACAGCATGACAGCGGCGCCTTCGGCCATGTGCGGGTCGGTGTCGGGGAAGAGCACCATGGCAAACGCGCCGATGGTCGCGACGGCCATGAGGAAGCTCTCGTCGAAGGCCTTGCCGCGGCGGATGTTATTGAATGCCTTTTGCAGTACGTCGTAGCCGGCAATCAAAAACGGCACGAGGAACAGCACAAAGCTGGCGTAGATGTTGCCGGGCTCCCCAAATGCGATAGCGAGGGCGCCGAGCTCGTCGAGGGCATAAACAACGGCAAAAATGCCCAGTGCTACCAGGATGCGGTTGCGCTTGTGCTCAAGGGACTCTTTCTTCTTGCGCTTCTTCTTTTTCTTTTTGGAATCGGCGGCCGCCATGATTCAAACCTCCCATTTGAGTGTATGAACACTTGCTCATATAATTTCGCGAGCAAAGGCCGCGGCAAGCGCGGCCTTACAGGTCAACGTATGCGCGGGTTAGAGAATGATCTCGCAGTCCGGCTCGGCATCGGCGGTGAACTCAACGACGCGGTCCAGGACCTCGTCGAACTCGGCGTCGTCGGCCTCGAGCGTCAGCTTCTGGGTCATAAAGTTGACCGAAACGGACTTGACGCCATCGAGCTTAGCCAGCTCGTCCTGAAGTTCACGCGCGCAGTTGGCGCAATCGATCTCGTCGAGCTTAAACTGCTTTTTCATGGTGGGTTCCTTTCCCTGTGTTAGCGGTCTGGGTGCCGGCCGCGCTGATACCGTGGTTGATTGCTATTCGCAGATATGGCTCATGCCCTGGTTGAGCATGGTGTAGACATGATCGTCGGCGAGCGAGTAGAGAATGTTGCGGCCGTCGCGGCGGAACTTGACCAGGTGCGACTGCTTAAGCGTGCGCAGCTGGTGCGATACTGCCGACTGCGAGGTTGCGGTCGCCTCGGCGATATCGGCCACGCAGAGCTCGCGGCCCATGAGAGCGTAGAGGATCTTGATACGCGTGGTGTCACTGAAAACCTTGAACAGGTCGGCGAGGTCGTAGAGAAGTTCCTCGTCGGGAAGGTCCTCGGGCGAGCAGGTGGTGGGGGTGTCGGGCACGATGGTGGTGTCGATGCTGGACTTTATTTCATCAGCGGGATTGCTCATTGCAATATCCTTTCATATGAACATGCGCTCATATAATTTACTTCTGATTATATGAGTGCATGTTCATATGTCAATATCGTTTAGGCAATCCGTCGTACAAAATGATGTGGAAAAGTGGACCCTTGATTGTCATTTTCATTGCAACAGCCTCAGGACTCAGCGCAACGCGTTGCGCTGAGTCCTGAGGCGCGAATCCG
>CAJMSG010000036.1:0-12957 GCA_905216105.1 uncultured bacterium
AAGCCGTTCCAGGGATTAGTTCTCCTTCCGGTAAGGGCCCAGGTAGACTACCTGGTCGATAGACGGCAGGTGCAAGGGCGGCGACGTCCTCAGCCGAGCCGCACTAATCGCCCGAGCTCTTCCGGAACCGCACCTCGCGGCCCGCGGGACATGCGCTCACGCGCGGTCCGGGCACGAGGATGCCCCCGAGTCAGACCTTTCCTATACGCCATGCGGCCCTCAGGGCACGCCATACGACCCAGGACACCGTAACGGTGGGCGCCGCCCACCGGTCAGCGGCCAGAGCATGGGGGGCACGCCCGGTCCCGTTCCGAACCCGGAAGCTAAGCCCCATCGCGCCGAGAGTACTGCGGGGCCAGCCCGTGGGAGGCCAGGGCGCCGCTGACCGGTGGACGGCACCGAGCCGTCGATCGACCTGAAGAAGGGGGAGGCCTCGCGGCCTCCCCCTTTTTTGCGTTTACACTTCACAATGTCGTTGCATTTCACCTGTAACCCGGTTGGGCTTATGGGTAATGAGCTTTTATTTAAAGACAATAAATCGAATCACAAGTGCAACTGCTATGACCACAATGATCAAAAGCAGGATTGTCAGTCGATGCTGCTTGCGTCGTTTATTTGACGAAACGAAGATTGATTTTCCCTGTTTTGGCGTTTCGAGATAACGAGCCGAATGCGTTAAGGTTTGCTTAGGTCGGGGACCTCTTTGCTGCCGAGTTATGGGCGTTTTCGTCGGGTCGTCATTTATTGCGCTGTTTTTTGATAACGGTGCATCTTTTAGATATACGGGATCGCCCGATGCGACGCCCATATGCTTACGTCCCGTTTGGGCATCCTCGAGCGTTTGATATCGATTTCTCGTCACATATTCGGGCTCTGCATCATTAATGGGCTCTTGCGAGATATGGGGGCGATGGAACCGTGGCGGTTGCGTGGAAATATCTTCCCCCTGCGTCGGCATAAACATATTGTTCTGGTTTTGGTCGTCCATGATGCCCTTTAGCTCGTTACCAACAACGTGTACGCGCTCATTGTAAGCCCCTTGTTATTTGTAGCTGTGGACATACTCGTTATTTAAGCTCTGGTTCAAAGAACCTTAACCTTCCAAACCTGAGTCAAAGACACTTAGATATGCTTATAGCACTAGACTCAAAAAACTTTATAGTCGATGTATATATGAGCATCGGGTGGGCATATATAAGAGCGTCAAAAGAAGTCCCAGTCACCTAGAAGATGACTCGGCAGTCCTATAAAGGAGTGGTAAACATGGCAAGCATGGTTCCTTATCGTTCGGTTTTTGGCGTTCGTCCCTCTGCAAGCTCGCTGTTCGATCTGTTTGATGATATGAGCGACCTAGCGAACAGCTCGATTGCCTCTAAGGCGTTCCCCGTTGACGTTGAGGATAAGGGCGATGGCTATGAGGTCAAGGCTTATCTGACCGGCGTCGCCAAGGACGATATCGATGTCGAGCTTAACGAGGGCCGTCTCTCCATTAGCGTGAATGTCGAGGAAGACGAGGAGAACGAGGGCAAGAACTTCCTGCAAAAGGAGTTCAGCTCGTACAGCGCGACGCGTGGTGTGTATCTCAAGGATGCTTCGAGCGAGGGTCTCTCGGCTAAGTACGCCGACGGCATCCTTACCGTTACGGTTCCCAAGATCGTCGAGAAGAAGAACGTTACGAAGATCTCCATCGACTAACTTCGTTGGTGTTCTGCGCTATTAAAAGATAACAAAAGGGGCTGGGAAGCGATTCCCGGCCCCTTTTGCTGTCTAGGACAGTCTATTGAATGGTTGCTGGCCGATACTGGCTTGCGGGGCGTATCGAGAGATTTCGCGATCCTTGGAGAAGGGTGGCGGAGCTGCCGACCTCGTCATCCAGGGTTGCGGCTAGAGCTTTGGCATAGCTTTTTACGGTAAGACTCGGGCGATTGTTATCTTGGCTGATATGCATGGCAATGAGCTGTTCGGTGCGATCGGTAACAAGCTCGCGTGCGGCTTTGGCTGCCTGATCGTTGGACAGATGCCCTTTTGTAGATAGGATGCGCTCCTGAAGAAAGCGGGGATATTCTCCCTCGCGCAGCATGGTCACATCGTGGTTGCTTTCGAGCGCGAGGACTCGACAATCTTTGAGGGTGTTCATGGCCTGGCTCGATAGCTCTCCGGTGTCGGTGGCAAAGCCGATGGAATCATCGAGGGCGTCGAATCGATAGCCGACTGGATTTATGACATCGTGTGATGTTGAGTAGGTTTGCACCTGGATGCCGGCAATGGATAGGGTGTCACCGGGATCGAATTCCTCGACAGGCAGATGCGAAAGATTTTCTTTGCTCGAAAGTGTGCCCCTGCTGGCAAAGAGGGGACCGTGCCAGTGCTTGCACCAGACATCGAGACCCTTGATGTGATCGCTATGCTCATGCGTAATGAGAAGAGCCGAGACGTTGTCTGCCGAGAGCCCCAGTTCTGTCATGCGCTTTAATGTCTCGCGGCGAGAAAGACCGTCGTCAATCATGATGAGCCCCCGGGGGCCTTCGATGAGCGCGCAGTTGCCTTTTGAGCCGCTGCCAAGGATATGAAGGTGCAGACGAGACATAAGATTCCAAAGGATACAATGGGTGCGAACGAATAGAGGAGGAAGCAAATGCCAACGGTATCTCAGCATTATGGACACCATGCTGCATTGTGGGCCGATGATAAGGCCCTGGCAACGCGGCAGACGGCTGCCCCCGTGGTGCTCATGGTATCAGGTGGTGCGGACTCGACGGCTTTGCTCCTTATGGCGTGCACATCAAAGCTGGATATTCTGGATGGGCGTGGTGTAGCCCCCATCGCGCGCGAGCGGCTGCACGTGCTGCATGTGAACCATCATCTGCGCGGCGAGGCATCCGATGGCGACGAGGCCTTTGTGCGCGGCCTATGCGCACAATATGGCTTGCCGCTGTGTGTTGAGCATGCCTATTTTGATGATGAATCGGGCAATATCGAGGCGGCTGCCCGCGAGGTGCGCTATGCCGCGGCGCGGAGGTATGTTCGCGAGCTCTGCGCCCAGACGGGGGCGCCGCGAACGGCGGCTCGTATCTGCACCGCGCACACGTCTTCGGATCGCGCGGAAACGTTTTTGATGAACGCGATTAAGGGTTCGGGGCCCGCTGGTCTATCGAGCATTCCCCGCCGAAGGAATATCGTGGTGCGTCCCTTGCTCGACCTGACTCATGATGAGCTCGTGGGCTATCTGCAGGTGCATGGTCAGCCGTGGCGAGAGGACGAGAGCAACGAGGACGTGTCGTACTTGCGTAACTACGTGCGCCATCGGGTGATGCCGGTGGTGGCGCAGCGCAACGCGAGCGTCTGTAAGACGATTGGCGCCGCTTGCGAAATTCTGGGCGATGAGGACGCCTTTCTTTCCCAGCTTTCCGCGCAGGCGTTTCGAAGCTGCCTGCGCAAGGAGGCGGCGGGTGCACTGGTCCTTGACGCTCGCCGACTAGCCGCGGCCGAGGTGGTGATTGCTCGGCGTATGGTGCGACTGGCAATTAAGCGTATCGACCCCGACGCTCGCCCGGAGATGCGGCATGTGGAGCGCGTGCTTGCCTGTATCGCCGAAGGCTCGGGTTCGGTCACGCTGCCGTCGGGAATCGATGCGCGCGTGGAGTTTGGCATGCTGTCATTCAAGGCCCCGGCGGCGCGCGAGGGGTTAGTTGCCGATTGGGTCACCATTCCCGGTCGATTGCCGCTGGGGGCGGGCCGCATCCTGGTGGCAGAGACGATGGCCGTCGAGCCGGGGTGCGATATTGTGCGCCGTGCCCGTGAACTCGCGGGTGCCGGAGGGGTGGCCGCTATGGTGGATGCCGCGACGCTGGGCTTTGCCGATCGCGATAGCGAACGGATGCTCGCCGGCTCGCGCGGGGAGATTCCCGCCGAGGCGCGTTTGGCGCGTCTGTGGGTAGACGGTCCCGTGCCGGGGGATGTGATGTGTCCGTTGGGCATGAGTGGGCGAAGCAAGAAGGTATCCGACCTGCTCAATGAGGCCCGTATTCCCGTTTCTGAGCGCGCAGGCGTTCCTGTGGTGAGAACGGCTCCGGGAGGTGCCGTGGTATGGGTCGCAGGCGTTCGCACGGACGAGCGTTTTAAATGCACGGCCGCAACGCGCGTGGCGTATCTGCTTCGTGTGGTCGATGCGGAATAGCGTCCCACGCCAGCTATTCTGTGCGACGTTGACGGTATTCCCGCGCTGATGGCGTACGGGCTGGAAAATATACCCCGTGCGCTGCTAGAATGTGAAGTTCGCGTCCATACGGCGGTGTGTGGGCGATAAGCACAAGAAAGGGTTGTCATGGCTTCTCAACATCCGGATATCGAGAAGGTTCTGTTTACGCAGGAGGATATCGACGGTATCGTCTCTCGCCTAGGCGAGCAGATTACTCGCGACTACGCGGGTAAGGATCTGGTGCTGATTGCGGTCCTGCGCGGCGCCGTGGTCTTTATGGGCGACCTGATGCGCAAGATCGAGCTGCCGACCAACATCGATTTCATGGCTGTTTCGAGCTATGGCGACGGCGTGAAGTCCTCGGGTATCGTGCGTATCATTAAGGACCTGGATATCGACATCCGCGGTCGCGACGTGCTGATCGTCGAGGACATTCTGGACTCGGGCCTGACGCTCAAGTATCTGATGAAGAACCTCGAGAGCCGCAAGCCCGCTTCTCTGGAGGTCGCCGCCTTCCTGTGGAAGGACGTTGAGGACCGTACCTCGGCCATCACGCCCAAGTATGTTGGAACCCATTGCCCCGATGCCTTTGTGGTGGGCTACGGCCTCGACTATGCCGAGCGCTATCGTAACCTTCCGTATCTGGGCATTTTGAAACCGGAGGTTTATTCGTAAGATGCCCGACGACCGTAACGATAACAATTCCCAGACTTCCCGGGAGCCTAAGATCCCGGGGATGCCCGGAGGCAAGAAGCCCACGCGTACGGGCTGGCTGTATTTTATTTTGGCTTGCGCGCTCCTGGGCTACGCCTTCTTTAACATGGGCTCCGGCTTTGCCAATTCCAGCAATACCGTTAAGCTCGCGACGAGCGAGATGGTGAGTGCCATCAAGCAGGATCGCGTCGAAGATCTGACCTATACGGTTCAAGACGGAAGCGTGACGGGTCATTACTGGAAGACGAAGAAGGACAAGGGCGATACGAGCGAGCTCAAGAGCTTTTCCTCGACCTATGTCGGCTCCGATTCGCTTGCCGAGCTTATGGCGGAGCACCCCGATACCAAGTACATCGTCAACACCAACGATCCCGATTTTTGGGGCGACCTGGCGATGAGCGTGCTTCCGACAATCGCCCTGATCGCTATCATGTTCTACTTTATGCGCCAGATGATGGGCGCCAACAACAGGAACATGCAGTTTGGCAAGACCAACGCCAAGACCAACGAGGCCACGCGCCCCAAGGTCAAGTTTGAAGACGTTGCCGGCGTGGACGAGGCGGTCGAGGAGCTCGAGGAGATTCGCGACTTTTTGAGCGATCCGGATCGCTATCGCAAGCTGGGTGCCAAGATCCCGCGTGGCGTGTTACTGGTGGGCCCTCCGGGCACCGGTAAAACGCTGCTGGCCAAGGCCGTTGCCGGCGAGGCGGGCGTGCCGTTCTTTAGCATCTCGGGTTCCGACTTTGTCGAGATGTTCGTGGGTGTCGGCGCCAGCCGTGTGCGCGACCTCTTTAAGGAGGCCAAGTCCCAGGCCCCGTCGATCATCTTCATCGATGAGATCGATGCCGTGGGACGTCAGCGCGGAGCCGGCCTGGGCGGCGGCCACGACGAGCGCGAGCAGACGCTCAACCAGCTGCTGGTCGAGATGGACGGTTTTGAGGAGAGCGAGTCGGTCATCCTGATCGCTGCGACCAACCGTCCTGACATCTTGGATCCGGCATTACTGCGTCCCGGTCGTTTTGACCGTCAGGTCACGGTCGACCGTCCGGACGTGAAGGGCCGCGAGCAGATCTTGCGCGTGCATGCCGAGAACAAGCCGATGGACGAGGACGTGAAGTTTGAGAAGCTCGCCCAGATGACCGTTGGCTTCACCGGTGCCGATTTGGCAAATCTGCTCAACGAGTCTGCGCTGCTGGCTGCCCGCCGCCATCGTTCCGTGATCTCGATGGACGAGGTCGAGGAATCGATGGAGTGCGTGATTGCCGGACCGCAACGCAAGGGTCGTGTGATGACCGAAGCCGAGCGCACCACGATTGCCTACCATGAGAGCGGCCATGCCCTGGTGGGTCACATCTTGGAGCATTCCGATCCGGTCCACAAGATCTCGATCGTCAGCCGCGGCCAGGCGCTGGGCTATACGCTGCAGCTTCCGCAGGAGGACCACTTCCTCAAGACCAAGAACGAGATGCTCGACGAGCTTGCCGTGTTCTTGGGCGGTCGCGTTGCCGAGGAGCTCATGTGCGACGACATCACGTCGGGCGCGAGCAACGACCTAGAGCGCGCGACCAAGATGGCGCGCGAGATGGTCACGCGCCTGGGCATGAGCGAGGAACTCGGCACGCAAGTGTTTGGCGAGGCGCAGCATCAGGTGTTCCTTGGTCGCGATTACGCCGATCACCAGGATTACTCCGAGGAGACGGCGCGTCGCATCGACATCGAGGTTCAGCGCATCATGCGCGAGGCCCATCGCCGTGCGGTCGAGATTTTGGATGCCCGTCGCGATCAGCTCGACCTGATGGCGAAGGTGCTGCTTGAGCGTGAGACCGTCGAAGGCGACGCCGTGAACGCCCTGCTCGACAATGAGTGGGATGCCTACCTTGAGCGCGAGGGCGATATCCTGGCGGCCAAGGAGGAGCGCAATGCCAAGGCGGCCGGTATGCCGACCAAGAAGCGTGCGCCTCGTATGAGCGAGGAGGAGCTGGCGGCTGATGCCGCAGCCTTTGCGCAGGCGGCCATGCGGGAGGATGCAGAAGCCGCATCCGAGACTGCCGATGATGCCGGTGCCGACACCGACGCCGACAAATAGTCTTTGTGGTGAAATCCTCCGCGGGGAAACCTGCGGAGGCTTTTTCTTTTGAGCGATATGGGGCCATCTGTTGATTGGGGACAGACTTAAATGAGTGTTTTCACGCATTTAAGTCTGTCCCCAATCAACATTGCTACCGTACTTTGCTCAACTAAAGCGTACAATACCGCCTATGCGAAAGGGGAACAGATGATCAACGAAACTATGTATGCTCGCGGTGCGGAAAGCTCCATCATCCGCGAGATTTTTAGCTATGGCCTTGAGCGCAAGGCGCAGATTGGTGCGGAAAACGTATTCGATTTCTCGCTGGGCAACCCGAGCGTTCCGGCGCCCGCTGCCGTTGCGGAGTCCATTAAGAAGGCCTTGGAGCTGCCGAGTGACCAGCTGCACGGTTATACGCCTGCTCCGGGCCTGCCGCAATGCCGAGCGGCCGTCGCCGAGTCGCTCAACCGCCGCTTTGGTACGAGTTATGAGGGCAAGGATGTCTTTATGACCGTGGGCGCCGCGGCTTCGCTCACCTGCACGCTCAACGCCGTTACGAACCCGGGCGATGAGGTTATCGTCATTGCGCCGTATTTTCCGGAGTATCGCGTGTGGATTGAGAAGGCCGGCTGTACGTGTGTCGAGGCGCTCGCCGATGAAGATACGTTCCAGCTGAGCGTGGATAACGTGCTCAAGGCGATTACCGATAAGACGGCTGCCGTCATTATCGACTCACCCAACAACCCGACCGGCGCCGTGTATACGTGCGATACCCTGACGCGACTGGCCAATGTTTTACGCGAGGTCAACGCCAAGCGCGATCCCGAGAACCCGATCGCGCTTATCTCGGATGAGCCGTATCGCGAGATTGTCTATGGCGCCGAGGTGCCTTGGGTGCCTTCGATCTACGAGCACACCATCGTGTGCTACTCGTATTCCAAGTCGCTGTCGCTACCGGGCGAGCGCGTGGGTTGGATTTTGGTTCCCAACACCAATCCGCAGGCTGCGCGTCTGATGCCGGCTGTTGCGGGTGCCGCCCGTACGCTGGGCTTCGTGTGCGCGCCGGCGCTCTTCCAGCGCGTAATTATCGACTGCATCGATGAGCCGAGTGACGTTGAGGCCTATGCGCGCAACCGCACCGCGCTTACCGATGCACTAGCGGAGTACGGCTACACGTATGTTGAGCCGGATGGTGCATTCTACCTGTGGGTGAAGGCGCTGGAGCCCGATGCGAACGCTTTCTGCGAGCGCGCGAAGAAGTATGAGCTGCTCGCGGTGCCCTCGGACAGTTTTGGCATGCCGGGCTGGTTCCGCTTGGGCTACTGTGTGAGCTACGAGACTATCGTTAACTCACTGCCCGCCTGGAAGCAGCTGGCCGACGAGTATCGTCAAAAGTAAAGCGCTCTGCTTACAATGTTTTACGTGAAACGGGGTTTGGTTTTAAGCCAGACCCCGTTGTCTATGCCGTTGTGTGATTGGGATGAAGCAGTTTTACGACTGCCGAAAGCTATGCGTACAATGAATATACGCGACGGCCATACCGGATAAGGAGACCCGATGCCCTACCTTCTTTCTTGTGATATTCATACTCATACGCTGTTCTCCGCGCATGCGTACTCAACCATTGAGGAGAATGTGTACTGGGCGGCGGAACGTGGCCTGCAGGTGCTCGGATCTGCCGACCATCTGAGCTCTATGGTTACGGCTTGCCCCAACGACCTGCGCAGTTTCCAGTTCTTTATTAACCAGGATATCTGGCCGCGCATTTGGAGCGGCGTGCTGGTGCTTCGCGGCGCCGAGGCCGATATCGTTTCGCTGGACGGAAGCTTGTTTGGCGAGGACATTCCCGTGTCGCTCGATATTGCCGGCGATTCGTACAGTCACCAGCATTCGCTGTTCGATTTGGTGACGCGTAATTTGGATTATTTGGTGGCAAGCGTGCATAACCCGCAGTTTGCCGAAGGCGCGACGCTCACCCAAACGACCCAGATGTACATCAATGCCCTGGAGCACCCCAAGGTGTTCATGCTTGGGCATACGGGTCGTTCGGGCGTGCCGTTCGATATCGATGAGGTGCTGCTGGCGGCCAAGGCCAAGCACAAGATCATTGAGATTAATAACCATAGTCTTGAGCACGGTGCCGACACTGAGCATTGGGCCGTATGCCGCAAGATTGCCGAGCGCTGCGCCGAGCTGGGCGTGGGTATTGGTGTGTCGACCGATGCCCACATTGGTATGGCCATTGGCAAGCTCGAGCACGCCCGCAAGTTGCTCGACGAGATTCACTTCCCGCTGGACCTGATCGTGACGCGCGACCGCGAGACGCTGCTGCGCGAGATGGCGGCAGCCGGCGTGTGCGATTTGCGCAAGGGGATGTAACGAGGCTCATATGCCCAACGAAGGGGGGCGGTCCAGACGGGCCGCCCCCTTTCCCGTGCCGGAGAATTAGCGGCGCTCGAGGACCGCGACGGTCTCGGTGTGGTCGGTATGAGGGAACATGTCGACGGGCGTGATCTTGAGCAGACGATAGCCTCCGTCGAGGAGCTGGTGCAGGTCGCGCTCTTGGGTCACGGGGTTGCAGCTGATATAGGTGATACGGCGCGGCTTAAGTGCACAGGCAGCTTCGAGGAACTCGGGGGTGGAGCCGGCGCGCGGCGGGTCGATGGAAAGGACATCGATGCGCTCGTTGTTATCGACGGCATCTAGGATGTAGTCGGTGGCGTCGTCGGCCATAAACCAAGCGCTGCGGGTGAGGCCGTTGAGCTCGGCATTGCGACGTGCGTCGGCAATGCCCGCTGGGTTGCGCTCCACGCCGAGCAGCATAATGCCGACGCCTCTGTCCTGGGCATCCTTCGCGGCGCATAGACCGATGGTGCCGCTGCCGCAGTAAGCGTCCATAAGAATGTCACCCTGCTGCAGGTCCATGCCGTCAATCGCGAGCTGATAGAGCAGCTCGGTCTGCTGCGGATTGGTCTGATAGAACGCGGTAGGGGAGATATCGAATTCGCAACCGAGCAGTTGGTCGCGCATACACTCGGCGCCACAGACGATACGAGTCTCCTCACCCAAGATGGCGTTACCGGGACGGCCGTTGATATTTTGGGCAACGGTGACGATATGCGGATCGAGCGCCGCGACGGCTTCAAAGAACTCCCGTGCATGCGGTAAGTCACGTTGGGCAGTCACGAGCGTAACCATAACCTGGTCGGTACGCCAACCGCAGCGGACGATGGCATAGCGAAGCAAACCAAGATGCTTGTCCTCATTAAAGGCGGGAATATGCAGCCGCTCAGCTTCGCGTGCGATGCCGTTGAGAATCTGACGGGCACCCGGCGCCTCGACAGGACACTCGGGTACGGCAACGATCTTGTGCGTGCCGCGCTCAAAGAAACCGCAACGGACAGTGCCCTCCCTACCGGGA
The DNA here is from genome assembly GCA_905216105.1 of uncultured bacterium. Taxonomy (GTDB): domain Bacteria; phylum Actinomycetota; class Coriobacteriia; order Coriobacteriales; family Coriobacteriaceae; genus Collinsella. The sequence continues at coordinate 10,402 of CAJMSG010000036.1, forward strand.
GCAAAGGGAGTGGCAGCCTTATGACGAAAGCCACGTGGCGCAGGATATTTGCCCGGGTCGCCCAGGGTGACACCCATACCGCGAATAGGGTCAACGGCGATACCCTCACGCTCACAAAGCGAAGCAAAAAGCTCCTCCATAGCAGCTTGCTTGGCGGCGAGCTGCTTCTTATAAGGACGATTGAGCGCCGTGCACCCACCGCAAGATTTCATGATCGAACAGGGAGACTTGGGGTCCACGGCCTTACGTGCAGACAAAACCGGATCTTTATGCGGGCAATTGGTGCGAGCCCGAGGCGCTTTATCCACGCCTCGACGAGAGTCAGAACGCTTGGTCTTAGCCCTGCTCTTGGTCGATTTGCTTTTTGCAGCTTTAGAAGACTTGGATTTCGTAGAAGATTTCTCCTCCTTCGACCCCTCAGCCGCCTCCACCAAAGCACGACGAGCCCTACGCTCCGCACGAGATTCTGCCATCAATAACTCCACTAATTCATGAATTAAAGCTGCAAGTATTGTACCGTGCCAAGCCAGCAGACGATATACAAGCGGTTTATTCGTGTCAGTGATAAGCCCAACGACGGGTGCCCGCCGCGTGAGGGGTGTGGGGGTTAAGTTTATCGCGAGTTCCGCACGAACAGGAGGCCACTTAATGTGGCCTCCGTCGTGAGCAGGACTGTAGAGCAGGAAACCTAAGCCGGTGTCCCCGCTCTCCCGGGGCCGGCGGAACTAATTATTTAGCATGCGGTCGAAGCTTCCCGAGTCGCCATCCCGATAGTCGGCGGTCATCAGAATCTCCTGCGGAATGCGTCCGCCCTCGCGCAGCACGTTGCGGAACTGCACGCGCGTGACCATGGGCAGATCTTTGATCGTCGCCGCCAGGTTCTGCGGCACGCCCTGGTTGGCAGCCGCGGGCTCGCACTCTCCGCCGGCCTTCACGCGACGCTTGTGCTCGGCGAGCATGGCGCGATACATACCGGCATGTAGGCGAATCTCAACGACATTGGCATTACGGGCCTGCTCGACAATGCGCGCACCCTCTCGGTCGATGTCGCCCACGTAGTAGACATAGTTAAAGCGATAGCCGATCTCGGCCAGATAATCATCCAGTGCGTGCGAAACGCTCGCCTTGCAGCCACCGCCAAAGATCACGCCGCCCACCTTGGTGCCAAAAAGCTTGGCGTGCTTGCGGCCGCGCAGGAGCTTGACGATTTCGTCATAGGTGTCTAGGTTCTCGACCATAATGAACGGCTTGTCGGCGCCCAGCGTAAAGAAACCCGTAAAGTGCACGGGGCGGTTGGGGGCGACCTTAATCGCCTGCATGCTGATGCCCTTTTCGGTCATACGCCGAATCAGGCGCTCGCCGTGCTTGCCGTCAAAGGCCTTCTCATCGTTAAAAATCTGGTAGGCGCGCTGGCGACGCGAAGCGACCGGCGTGTCGGCACCGCGATTCTGCTCAATCCAAGCCTGGATGATCGCAATCTCCTCGGCAATCTTGCGGTTGGACATCTCGTTGCGCTGAGTGCGCTGCGGAGCCTTTTTGCTGTCCTTGCCCTCGACCTTAACAATTTGAGTCTGCTGCTCCTTAATCTTGGAGAGCGCCATTGGCGTAGGAACGACCTTGAGCAGCTGCCTGCCCAGGACACGGGCCAGAGCAAACGCCGAAACATCGCCATGAGCGGGCGGCTCAGTCTGCTGGGCGGCCACATCGTTTGCAGTCGGTTTGGACTGCGCCTGGGATTTGCGCTTGGAATCTGCCTGAGCTTTGCGCTCTTGCTTTGGCGCGAACGAGCTCTTTTGCGAACGTTCGGGCTTGTCCCCCTTCGCCGGCTGACGCTTGGGCTGTTCCACCGGAGTCTCAGCCTTCGCATTCTTGTTTTGCGTCGCCTTCTCGGCCGCGGCCTCGGCATTTGAGCCACGGCCGCCACGATGACGGCGGCGGGGCTTGCTTGAGGCGCTCTCCCCCACCTGCTTATCAGCGGACTGTTGAGCTTTGACCTCGGTGCCAGCCGCAGGCTGCGACTCGGAAGGCTGCTGCTCGCGAGCCGCCGGCTCAACGGTTTTCTCGGTTTGTTCGGCCTTCTCAGCCTGAGCGGTCGAAGCCGGCTCGCCCTTCTCCTGACGCTTTACGGGATACGCGCGTCCCGCAAAACCGCGGCCGGGACGACACGAACCCGGAGTCCTCTTGGCAGACTCCTCAGCATCGTCTGCAACCTCGGAAGGCTCTTCAACCTCATGCGCGACATCCCGCTGCGCAGCCTTAAAGTGAGCACCGCGACAACGCTTGGGCTCTTGGACCTTCACGGGCTTTTGCTCCTGCGCGGGCTTCTGCGACTCAGCGGCAACCTCGGTCTCAACAGCCTCGGTATCGAGCTCATCCTTTTGAGCAACGGCGCGACGGAAGCGCTCCTGCTGGGCACGGCGCTGTGCATCGCGTTTGCCACCCCCGCCAAAACCGCCGCGGCCGGCCTTGGCCGTAAAGGCGCGAACGACGCTCTCGTCAAGCAGCTCGTCGGTATCGACATGCTCGCGCGGAGCCGTTTCCACCGAAGCGGGCGCC
>CAJMSG010000037.1:0-12829 GCA_905216105.1 uncultured bacterium
GACCGCACCGGCATCGCCGCCGGCGTGTAGAAGGGAATCACCATGGCACAGGAATTCACTTTTACCGTTAACGGCGTGGAGCGCACAACGACCCAAAACAAACCGCTGCTGCGCTACCTGCGCGACGACCTGCATATCCATTCCGCCAAGGACGGCTGCTCCGAAGGTGCTTGTGGCACCTGCACCATCCATGTGGACGGCGCGGCCGTCAAGGCGTGCGTGCTGACCACCGCTCTTGCCGCCGGCCGTAATATCGTGACCGTCGAGGGCCTGCCCGAGGACGTGCGCGAGGCCTTTGTGTACGCCTTTGGCGCCGTGGGCGCCGTGCAGTGCGGTTTTTGCATCCCCGGCATGGTCATGGCGGGCGCGGCGCTCATCGCCGAGGACCCCGAGCCCACCGAGGAGCAGATCAAGTACGCCATCCGCGGCAACGTCTGCCGCTGCACCGGCTACAAAAAGATTATCGAGGGCATCTCGCTGGCCGCTGCGGTACTCCGCGGCGAAAAGCAGATCGACGAGGATCTGGAGCGCGGCGATGACTACGGCGTGGGCAAGCGCGCCTTCCGCATCGACGTGCGCAAGAAGGTGCTCGGCGAGGGCAAGTACCCCGACGACATCGACGAGATCGACCAGCCGGGCCTGACCTATGCCAGCGCCGTGCGCTCCAAGTACCCGCGCGCCCGTGTGCTCTCCATCGATACCTCCAAGGCCGAGGCCCTGCCCGGTGTGGTGGGTATCCTGCGCGCCGAGGACGTGCCGGTCAACCAGGTCGGCCACCTTATCCAGGACTGGGACGTCATGATCGCCCAAGGCGATATCACCCGCTGCGTGGGCGATGCCATTGTGCTGGTGGTTGCCGAGGACGAAGCGACGCTCGAGAAGGCCAAGAAGCTCGTAAAGATTGATTACGAGCCGCTGGAGCCCGTGCGTAACATTGTCGAGGCCAGGGCCGCCGACGCCCCGCGCCTGCACGACAGCTTCTTTGCCTTCGGCAACACGGTGGAGCTCAAGGACAACGTGTGTCAGAGCCGCCACGTGACGCGCGGCGACGCCGCCAAGGCGCTGGCAGAGAGCGTGTTCACCGTGACGCAGCGCTTTACCACGCCCTTTACCGAGCATGCCTTCTTGGAGCCTGAGTGCGCCGTCGCCTTCCCGTACAAGAACGGCGTCAAGGTGCAGTCGACCGACCAGGGCGCCTACGACACGCGCAAAGAGTGTGCCCACATGTTTGGCTGGGACAACGAGCCCGAGCGTGTGGTCGTCGAGACCATGCTCGTGGGTGGCGGCTTTGGCGGTAAGGAGGACGTATCCATCCAGCACCTGGCCGCGCTTGCTGCCTATAAGCTCCAGCGTCCTGTGAAGTGCAAGCTCACGCGCGCTGAGTCGCTCGCCTTCCACCCCAAGCGCCATGCCATGGACGGCACCTTTACGCTGGGCTGCGACGCCGAGGGCAACTTTACCGGCCTGGACTGCGAGATCAACTTTGATACCGGCGCCTACGCTTCGCTGTGCGGCCCGGTGCTCGAGCGCGCCTGCACGCACGCCGTCGGCCCCTACAAGTACCAGAACACCGACATTCGCGGCTTTGGCTACTACACCAACAATCCGCCCGCCGGTGCGTACCGTGGCTTTGGCGTCTGCCAGTCCGAGTTTGCACTCGAGAGCCTGATCGACCTGCTGGCAGAGAAGGTCGGCCTGGATCCGTGGGAGATTCGCTACCGCAACGCCATCGAGCCGGGCGAGGTTCTGCCCAACGGCCAGATTGCCGACTGCTCCACGGCGCTTAAGGAGACGCTGCTCGAGGTCAAGGATGCCTACTATGCGCATCCCGGACATGCCGGTATTGCCTGCGCCATGAAGAACGCCGGCGTGGGTGTGGGCCTGCCCGATGCCGGCCGCTGCAAGATTCGCGTCGAGGACGGCGTGGCCGTGGTCTATGCCGCCACGTCCGACATCGGTCAGGGCTGCAACACCGTCTTTTTGCAGGACGTTGCCGAGGCATGCGGTCTGCCGCTGAGCTGCATCGCTAACGGCGAGTGCTCTACCGAGAACGCTCCCGACTCCGGCACCACGTCTGGCTCGCGTCAGACGGTCGTGACTGGCGAGGCTGTGCGCGGCGCCGCCTTCCTGCTGCGCGATGCCATGCTTGACATCGAGGCCGGCAAGCCTGCACCCGATACTCCCGTGAGTGCGCATGGCGACGGCGTCAAGATCGAGTACGACGACGGTCGCGCCTATCAGCTGCGCACGCAGGAACTCGTCGCCGGCCAGGGCATGCATCCTCAGGATCCCACGGCCGCCATCAAGGCGCTCGAGGGATGCGAGTTTGGCTACGTGTACCTGGAGCCGACCGACAAGCTGGGCGCCGACGTTCCCAACCCCAAGAGCCACATCTGCTACGGCTTTGCCACGCATGTGGTCATTCTGGATGATGACGGCCGCGTGAGCGAGGTCTATGCCGCGCACGATTCCGGCAAGGTGGTCAATCCCATCTCCATCCAGGGTCAGATCGAAGGCGGCGTGCTCATGGGTATGGGCTATGCGCTTACCGAGGACTGGCCGCTCAAGGACTGCGTACCCCAGGCAAGGTACGGTACGCTCGGGTTGTTCCGTGCGCCCGAGATTCCGGATATCCACGCCATTTACGTGGAGAAGGACGAGCTACTGCCTGTGGCATATGGCGGCAAGGGCATCGGCGAGATCGCAACGATTCCCACGGCGCCCGCCGTGCAGAACGCCTACCGCGCATTCGACGGCAAGCTGCGTCCGGATCTGCCCATGGTGGATACCCCGTACAGCCGCGTTCGTAACCGCGGCTAGGGTAGAGCGCGGACGGTCTTTGTTGACGGGCCGCACGCGCTCAACTTCAACTGCATACGCTGTGCCTTTGGCCCCGGCTTCCGTGCGAGCCGGGGCCTTTTGTTTGCCGAGCGAGGGCTGCCGATCGGAAAGCGCATCCCACAATTCGACTTTAGAACGGGACGCGCTTTCCCAACGGGGCCCCAAGCGGAAACTGCATCCCGGAATCTGGCTCCAAAACGGGATGCACTTTCCGAACTGCTTCTGCAGCGGCTGTTTTGGCTCCGGGACCGCGTCAATCGCATATCTTTATGGCGCCTTTATCCTACACATGTTGTATAACTATCAAATGTGGAATATAACAAAGAACAAAACATAGGCTGAGCGTTATGGAGGATTGAGGTTGAAAGAGAAGCTATTTCGATGGGTCGTGAAGCACCGCAAACCCATCATCGCGTTTTATGCTGTGGCGGCACTGGTATGCCTGTTCCTGCGCCAGTTTGTAGGCGTTAACTACGACATTACGAGCTATCTGCCCGACGAAGCGGCGTCGACCGTCGCTCTGAATACCATGGGTGATGAGTTTGAGGGCGACATTCCCAACTGTCGCGTTATGGTGCCCAATGTCTCGATCGCTCAGGCGCTCAAATACAAGGACAAAATCAAAAAGGTCGACGGCGTCGAGGAGGTCCTATGGCTTGACGACGCGGCAGATATCGATCAGCCGCTTGCCACGCAAGACAAAGACACCGTTGAGACCTATTACAAAAAGAACAACGCCCTGTTTACGGTGACGGTTAATTCCGAAAAGGAGATCGAGGCAACCGACGCTATCCGAGATATCGTGGGCGACGAGGGCGCCATTACGGGCTCGGCCATGTCTAACGCGCTCGCCACCACATCGACCGAGCAGCAGATCAGCATTATCACGGTCGCTGTCATAGCGATTATCTTCGTGATTCTGGTCATCACGACTACCAGCTGGGCCGAACCCATCCTGGTACTGCTGGGCCTGGGCGTCTCGGTGTTTATCAACTGGGGCACCAACCTCATCTTTGGCGAGATTAGCTTTGTCACCAACTCTGCGGGCTCCATTTTGCAGGTTGCCATCGCGCTGGACTTCTCGGTCTTTTTGCTGCACCGCTTTAACGAGGAGCGTGGCCGCCACGGCAGCGTTGCCGAAGACATGGTGCAGTCGTGCTGCCTGTCCTCGGTCGCCGTGTTTTCGAGCGGTTGCACGGTCTGCATCGGCTTTATCGCGCTTGCCGCCATGCAGTTTAAGATCGGCCCCGACCTTGGTCTTGCCCTTGCAAAGGGTATCGCCATCAGCCTGGTATCGGTCTTTACCTTTGTTCCTTCGATGTTCGTTCAGTTCGATGGCTTTGTGCAAAAATCGCAGCACAGGCCCTTTGTCCCGCCGCTGGGTAAGTTCGCCCGTCTGGTGCTCAAGGTCTGTATCCCCGCTGCCGTCGTGATCCTCGCCGTGGTTTACCCTGCGCGTGTGGCATCGACCTCCAGCGATATCACGTACTACTACGGCACTTCGCACATTTTTGGTTCGGATACGCGGCTTGGTCAGGATATGGACAAGGTCAAGGAGGTCTTTGGCAACTCCGATACCTACGTTGTGCTCGTTCCCCGTGGAGAGGTGAGCGAGGAGCAGGCACTCTCCAATGAGCTCAAGGCGCTCCCCGAGGTCAAGTCCATCCAAAGCTATGTTGACGTTGCGAGTCCCTATATCCCCACGGGCATGGCCGAAAAGGACACGCTCGATCTGGTGGAGGGAGAGCACTACAGCCGTTTGGTGCTCACGGTTACCGCGCCCTACGAGGGTCCGAGTACATTTAAGCTGGTCAAGAAGATTCGTTGTATCGCGGACAAACATTATCCGGGTAAGGCAATGCTCGCCGGCGAGGGCGTGAGCACCACCGACCTTAAGGACACCATCACCGTCGATAAGGGCAAGGTCGACCTCATCGCCGTCGTGGCCGTGTTCGCGGTCTTGCTGCTGGCCACCAAGTCGCTGAGCCTGCCGATCATCTTGGTGCTCGTGATTGAGACCTCGATCTGGATCAACTTTGCTGCACCGCTCTACACCGGTATGCACGAGTTCTTCCTCGCCTACTTAATTGTGAGCTCCATCCAGCTGGGCGTTGCCGTCGACTACGGCATCCTGATTGCTGACCGCTATCGTGAGGACCGCGTGACCATGCATAAGCGCGAAGCGCTACTCGAGACCATGGAAGCTTGCACGATTCCTGTTTTGACCTCTGGATCGGTTCTGCTGATCAGTGGCTTCCTGATCCATGCGATCTCGAGCCACGGCGTGCTCAAGCAGATCGGCTGGTTCCTGGGCGTCGGCGTGAGCATCTCCCTAGTCGCCGTACTCTTTGCGCTGCCGGGTTTCCTGTATGTGCTCGATGGCCTCATCGGCAAGACCACGCTCAAAGCTCATTTTTTGCCCAAGGATGCCCAGGATCCGGTTTCGGATACCACCGAGGCATCGGCTGCGGACGGCTCCGCTCAGTAACGTTTTACAAAGCAGTTGGAAGGAATACCGCAATGCATACCCATACCACTGATACCGCTTCGAAAGAGCTCAAAGCCCAACGCGATCTTGTACGTCGTCCCCATAAGCGCATCGCTGCGCTCGCTCTTGCCGCCGGTCTGACCGTGGCCCTTACCGTTCCCGGTGCCGTTGTGTTCGCCGACGGCGTAGGGTCGACGAGCGCTGCCTCGGCTACGAGTGAGCAGATGGCGACGGGCTCCGATAACAGCACGCCGGGATATAAGAAAAACCAGGTCGTATACGTCAAAACCGATGCCGACGGCAATCGCACGGGTGTTTACGTGGTCAATAGCTTCGAGGCCAATAAGGGCGTCAAGATCGACGATGCCGGCACCTATAACAAAGTGACCAACCTATCGACGACTCAAAAACTAACGGACGACAGCGGGTCGGTTGCCGTTACGGGCCAGGGAGTGCAGGACTTTGTCTACCAGGGCGATCTGGACAAGAACACTCAGATGCCGTGGAACGTCACCGTGGCATACCAGCTCGATGGCTGCGATATCGACGCCAAGGATTTGGCGGGCAAGAGCGGCAAGCTCACCATGAAGCTCAAGGTCGAAAAGAACGATGACTATACCGGTGGCGATTATGCCGATAACTACCTGGTTCAGATTACCGGTCAGCTTAAGGATGCCGAGGCACACGATATTGAGGCTGAGGGCGCCACGGTTGCTGCCAACGGCTCCAACACGCAGCTTACCTACATGGTGATTCCCGGCAGCACCGGAGACTACACCATTACGACCGATGTTGAGGATTTTGAGTTTGATGGCTGGCAGATTGTCGGCGTGCCGCTGAATCTTGCCATCGATGTGGACTCGAGCAGCATGGATACGAGCCAGCTCGTGGAGCTCTCAAACGGTATCGCTACGGCCAACAGCGGTGCTGGCCAGGTTGCCGACGGTGCCAAGACGCTCGCGGCCTCGCTTGCCACGGCCAATACCGGTGCCGGCACGCTGTCCAGTGGCGCCGCTGCGCTCGCGGCGGGTACGAGCCAGCTCAACGCGCAGGTTCCCACGCTGGTCGAAGGCGTGAGCAACCTTAACGCCGGTGCCGAGGGGGTTAATGCCGGCGCCGCGCAGCTTAAGGGCGGTGCGTCCGATCTTTCGGCGGGCCTTTCCAAGCTGCAGGGGAGCGCACAGCAGATCTCGGGCGGCATAAGTGGAATTGCCGCTGGGTCCGATACGTACGTCAACGCGCTGACGCTGGGCAAGCAGGCTCAGGAGGCAAACCTTGCCAAGGCGCAGGCTGCGGTTAAGACGGCCCAGGACGCTGTGACCGCTACGTCGGGCAATGCCTACAGCGCGCTGTACGGGCCGCAGGGTCTTACGGCGGCGCTCAGCGGCGAGGGGCAGTACCTTGCCGGTGCACAGCAGGCGCTCGGCGGGGCAAAGCAGGTCGCGAGCGCTATGGGCAACGACGCGGCAAAGACTAACGCCGAGAGTGCAAAGGCTGGCGCCGAGAGCGCCGCTGCATCTATTGCCGCTGCCAAGGCGGCGGTCGCCGATGCTCAGACTGCGCTGGATAACGCGTCCGATCTCGAATCCGCCAAGGCTGCGGCAGACAAGCTAAGCGAGGCTACGGCACAACTGGATGCCGCCACCGCAAGTGCCGGCAGCGCTGCTACCAGCGCGGGTGCCGCCGCCAAGGCGGCATCGGGCGCCGATGCGACGGGTCTTACCGCGCTTCTCGATTCCGCATCCAAGGCCGTTGCGGGCGCGCAGGGTCTTAACACGCAGGCGTCGGAGGGCCTTAAGGGTGCCGAGCCCATGTTTGGCACGCTTACCGATCAGGTTACGACTTTGACCCAGGCGGCCGGCGCCCAGGGTGGCGCCCAGGGTGCCGTCACCGCGCTCGATAGCGCCATTCAGGGCTACACCACGGTCCAGGATGGCCAACAGCTGAGCCTGGCCGGAGCCATCGCCTATATGAACAGCGCGATCAACCCAGCAGGCCCCACGGCCGCGAACCCCGGTCTTGTCGCCGGTGTTGGCTCTGCAGCAACGGGCGCAGGCCAGCTGAGCGATGGCGCCACGGCCCTTGCCGCGGGCACCGATCAGCTTGCTGCGGGCACACAGCAGCTCAACGGCGCCACGCCCGCGCTTGCCAACGGCGTTTCGCAGCTCAACAACGGTGCGGCGCAGCTCAAGACGGGCGCTGCGAGCCTTGCCAGCGGCATGAATCTCATCTCCTCGGGTGCGGGCGCGCTTGCCAACGGCACATCCGAGCTCGGCAACGGCATGCAGGAGCTTACCGACCGAACGAGCAATCTCGATACTCAGGTCATCGACACCATTAAGGACAAGATCGAGGAAATGCTCAACCCCAGCTTTACGCCGACGGACTTTGTTAACGGCGAGCAGGGCGGACATATGAATCGCGTGCAGTTTGTCTATATGACGGGCGCGATTAGCAAATAGGCAGCCGCGCCCTTGTGGCGATTGGCATCGATAGCAAGTTATAAGGGGGGGGGCCGTCGGGCATTGTCTCGGCAGCCCCTCTTTGCTGCCAGCGGCTACTTCGCGTCTTTGCAGAAGCTGTGACGCAGGATTTGTGTTTGGAAGGAGACGCGCTTTCTGCAAGGGGCGGTGCGCGGAAACTACGGCCCGGATTCGATGCCTAGAACGGGACGCATTTTCTAGCAGAAGCCTCCCGCGGAAAGCGCGTCCAGGAATCCGGCATGGCGCCGCGCCCCGCATTTGTGTCCGCGCGGGTGGCTACGCTTACTGCAACGTAGTCATTCGTGGAAAGGACGGATGCCATGTCGATGGATAAAGCTGGTTATGTGAGCGTCGGTGCCGAGGTCGAGGACGAGGTCATGCCCGATCGCGTCGTGTTTAACATCTGTTTTGGCGGAGGCTTCGATACCAAGGAGGCGTGCCTGGACGACTACAACAAAGATCGTGCCAAGGTCGCCGCGGCGTTAGCGCCCTTTGGCCTGGATGATGAGCTGACGTGCCGCGGCTACAGCTGCTACGCGCGAACGACGCGCAGAAAGGCGACCGTCATTGGCTATAGCTACCGTGCCTACGGTACGATCGCCGCGCCGATCGACGTAATAGATGTCGCGGCAGTGTGGACGGCGCTCAACACCTGTGGATCGCGCGCTGACATGGGAGTTGGTTTTGACCTGGCCGACCAGCGCGCTGCCGAGGATGCCCTTATCGCTCGAGCCGTCGAGCGAGCTCGCGGCAATGCGCAGGCGCTCGCCGCCGCTTCAAGATCAAAGCTGGGCGGCGTCAAGCACATTTCGTACAACAGCCGTTTAGGCGACATAGATCGATTTTGCTATGCCAGCGCGGACGGCGTCGCGCTAGAGGCTCCTGCGGGATCTGGTGATTTCAAAGCGACGGTGCTGGAGCCGGAACCCATTGAGGTCGAATGCTCCGTCGACGTCGAGTGGTGGTTGGAGTAGATGGGCGAGCCTTGGGACCTCGTAACCGAAAATCCATTTGTTAAACCTGGCGCCCGTGGGTACAAAAAAGTTGGCGCAGCCCAAGTTGGGATAGCTGGGCAGTGCCGTTACTTTGCTTAAGGGGTCAATGCCTTAATGGTGTCGACCCCTCTTGTTTTGCTTCGAACGCTGCTTAAGCGCCTCGGAAAGTCAGATTTGTTGAGCAATAAATTAGATTACGCAAATGGTTGATTGCATGGGGCGGGCGTCAGTCATTTGTCTGGCCATTATGGCGCACGGGCCTTTGATTCGTCTTCGACGCACGTGCTATTCGCGAAAAGTGTCAAAATCAGGCAGTTAAAAATACGGAAAAGTGTCAAAGACAGCACTACGAAACTACGGAAAAATGTCAAAGACAGCACTACGAAACTACGGAAAAATGTCGAAATATACACCTCAAAAGTCCGGAAAAGTGTATCCTTGTGCTAAATAAGCACGTAATAGGGGGTGCGCTCATGCTGCAGAGAAAAGCAAAGGCACAGTTTGAATCTTGGCTTGCCCTGTCGCCCAACAAGGCTCTTTTGGTCAAGGGCGCACGTCAGGTGGGCAAGTCGTATCTGGTCAACGCGTTTGCAAGCGAATCGTTCGAAAATGTCGTTACGTTCGACCTTATCGCCGATACTTCTGCGCGCGATTCGTTTTTGGCGGCGAAAAGCGCGGACGACCTGCTTATGCGCATGTCCATCGCCGCGACGCAGCCCATGGTGGCCAACAAGACTGTCGTGGTTATCGATGAGGTGCAGCGATGCCCCAATGTGGTGACGTTTATCAAGTACCTCGTGCAGCGCGGCGATTTTCGCTACATCCTTACCGGATCGCTTCTCGGCGTTGAACTCGAGGGCATTGATTCCTTGCCGGTGGGTTTCGTCGAGCAGGTCCAAATGTATCCCCTCGACTTTGAGGAGTTCTGCTGGGCAAATGGCGTTGCCGCCAACGCGTTCGACATGCTCCGAGGCTGTCTTGGGGACGAGAAGGAACTTCCCGACTACCTGTATGATCGTCTGCTCGACCTGTTCCACCAATATGTGGTGGTGGGCGGTATGCCCGATGCGGTCAATGCTTTCTTGGCGACGCGCAACGTTGACGAGGTGCGAAAGATCCATCGCGATCTTCATGCTCTGTATCACGACGACATTGCAAAGTATGCCCCGCCGGAGCTACGCTTGGTTATTCGCGATATATACGATTTGATTCCCAGCGAGGCCGGCTCCAAGAACAAGCGATTCAAGCTGTCATCGATTAGCGGCGTTAAGCGCTTTTCGCAGGTGACGGATCATTTTCTCTGGTTGTCGGAAGCGGGCGTTGCGCTTCCCGTCTACAACGTGACGGCACCCATGGCGCCCCTTTTGATGGGTGAGCAACGGAGTCTCTTTAAGCTGTTCTACCTGGATACCGGAATGCTCATGTCGTCGTATTCAAAGAAGGTTGCGCAGGGCGTTTTTGATGGGGAAGCGGAAGGCGCCTTTGGCATGAATATGGGGGCGGCATTTGAGGGCTTTGTCGCGCAAGAGCTCAAAGCACATGGATTTAGACTGCGTTACTTTACGTCGAAAAAGGTCGGCGAGCTCGATTTTGTTGAGGAAACGCTCGACGGGGAGGTGCTCGCCATCGAGGTTAAATCGGGCAAGAGCTTTAAATCCCATGCAGCGCTCGACAATGCACTCGCGACGAAAGGCTACGGCATCGATCGTGCCCTGGTACTTGCGGAGTGCAACCTACACCGCGATGGGGACGTGCTGTATCTGCCTATCTTTATGGCGGGCTTTTTGGAGCCGTAGCGCGTCGTTGGCTTTTTTGGTCGCCCCCAGCCCTCTCTACTCGTCGTCCCCGTCGTTGGGGTCGCCTTTGAGGGTGTTGATATCCAGATGCTCGTTGTCGTTTTCTTGTTGCTGCGTTGCCGATTCGGATGCGGTGGGGCCGCGGAACAGCTGGAATCCCTCAAACGCGATCACGCCGAGCAGTGCCACAACAATGACAATAAAGGCAACCTTGACTGCTTGCGGAAATTCCGAGAAACGCAGCGCCTTTTCCTCGGCGTAATAATCGGCGAAGCGCTCTTCGCCCGTGCTTTTGGTATACGCCGGCGCGGACGCGGCCTCCGGGTCATATTCCGGTGCAGGCGTGGCAGCGTACGGATCGTTGAGATAATCGCTCGATGCGGTGCCATAGTCCTCGGTCTCGATGCGACCGTTGCCAGCATAGTCATCGGAATAATCGGAATATGTCGCACCGCCCTCATAGTCCGCGGCGCTCGTGTTGGCGGCAAAAAGCGGGTTAACTGGAACGTCGAGCGCCGGCATGCCGGTAGAGGTCTCATCCAGATCGGCTGCAGCCCAGGAATCGTAGGCAACCTGACGGGCAACGGGCTCATCGAGCCTTGCGACCGGAGGCTTGCGTGCCGCAGGAACGGGCAACTGCTGGGCGTTGTACATAACGGTGCTGTCGGCCGATTTGCCCTGCGTCGCTGCAGCGAGAAATGCCGCCGTCTCGGACGGGTCGCTTGCGGGGCGGGGAGCGGGCGTGGGCGCCGAAGTGGGTGCGGGCGTAGGCGCGAGCGTCGAAACAGGCGACTGCGCAGGAGTCGGCGCAGGTGCGGACTTAGGCGCAAGTGCGGGATTGGGGCTTGACGGGCGAGCCCCACCGCCCATGAGTTCGTCGGCGGTCCACGGGCGATCATCCATCACGTCGTCAAGGCTCAGTGAAAACAGGTCGTCTTCACCCTCATCGAACATGCGGTGCACATGTCCACCAATTGCCGGAATCAATCCGCGACCGGTGCATGATGCCTTGCTCAACGCCATTCTGTTCCATCCTTTCGAAATACCAATGACATCGATTATATGGAACTTCCCAAGCTGCTCGGTCTTGGATTCGTGCTTTCCAGAACTCGCGCCCAAAAGGGGAGGGGCAATCCAGGCGAGTGCCTACTTGTCGCCGGCCGCCGCCTTGGCCTCATTGAGGTAGCTATAGAAGCTGTACTTTGAGATGCCAAAGAACTCGCAGGCGCGCTCGCTCGACTTGGAAATGAGAAAGGCGCCGCGACGGTCGAGGTAGCCAATGGCACGAATGCGCTCGTCTTTGGTCATGAGTGCCGCGGGCTTGCCCACAAACTGCTCGCACTCGTGCAGCAGGTCCTCGAGCAGATCGCCGATGTTCTTGGTAATAGGCTCGGGCTCGGTATAGCCCGTGCCGCCGGTGCCGGTAAAGGCGTCGAGCGAGCGCTCAAATGCCTTCATAAGCGTAATGTCAAAGTTGATGCCCAAAATGCCGACGGGCTTGCCCTCGTCGTTGCGGATAAAGATCGTCGAGGACTTGAGCAGCTTGCCGTCGGTGGTTTTGGTGAGGTACGGCTCGCGGTCGCGTACGTCGGTGGCACCCTCGTGCATGGACTCAAACACAATGTGGCTGGGACCGTCGCCCAGCTTGCGCCCGCTTACGTGGCCGTTTTCGATCACCACGATAGAGTGGTCAACGTCCTCGGTCTCCAGGTCGTGGACGACAACTTCGCAGTTGGGGCCAAATTGCAGCGCCAAACCGTGTGCGAGGCGCTTGTAAAACTCAATCTGTGCGGGGGTCATGGGTGCCTTCCTAAAAATTAGTTTGGGCACACTTTGCCATAAACCCCACTTGTTCGCAAATAGCGAAGGTGTCGCTGCGTTATGTGACCGTTCGGCGGCGAAAAGGTACCGATTACGGCAACAAACAATTTGTTAGATTTTCCAATCAAAAAGTGTGATAGAACAGTGCTAACAAACTTTTTGTTTGGCATCCACATAAAAGTTTAGCCGCATGAATGGGAATGGGCTGGAACGCGTATGCGGGGGCCGGCAAGAGAGGACTTAAGGAGTTCACCGTATGGCCGATAAGATCCAGTGGGCGAGCAACACGATGCCCAAGAGCGATGACAAGCACTTGGGAATCATGAGTCTCGACCACGTGAAGAAGGCCCGCGCCTTCCACCAGTCGTTCCCCCAGTACACCGTCACTCCGCTTGCCCGCCTGGA
>CAJMSG010000038.1:0-12814 GCA_905216105.1 uncultured bacterium
ACCGAGTGCTCAAGAATATGGAACACGCCGGTGGAATCGGCCGGCGGCGTCTTAAAGCCAATGGCAAAGGCCTTGTTTTCGTCGTCGCATGCCAGGTACAGCAGGCGAGCGCCCGAGACGGTGTGGCGCAGCACGTAAGCGTCCGAGTCGAGCTCGGGCACGGTCTCGCAGCGCTCGACGGCAAAACCGTGGCAGGTGGTACCGGACACCAGCAGCGCGGCAGCAACGGCGCGCGGGTCGGTTGAGGCAGTGGGCATATGCAGTCTCCTTTGACGCCCCAGCGGGGGCGAATCGAGTCGAATCCTCGTGAGTATACCCATATGGGGCCGCGGCACTGCGGCGAACTGGCGGTTATGCCGATGGGAAGTCGATGCGTCCTGGTCGCCTG
This sequence comes from uncultured bacterium, assembly GCA_905216105.1. GTDB lineage: Bacteria > Actinomycetota > Coriobacteriia > Coriobacteriales > Coriobacteriaceae > Collinsella. The sequence goes on from CAJMSG010000038.1 coordinate 389, forward strand.
TCGAACGAGAGTGGAAATTCGGACACACGAGCGTGGATTTTCGGACGCCGACCGAACGGGCGTGGAAAATCGGACTGACGAGAGTGGATATTTGGACGCAAATTGAACGAGAGTGGATATTTGGACGGAATCTGCCGCAAAAGCCCCAAAAACCGTCCAAATATCCACTCTCGATATCCGACCGTCCGAAAATCCTCGTTCGTCCATCACTCGCGTATCTCTCGTCTCTCATTCGTCTCTAATATGAGAGATGACAGGAAGATGAGAGAAAAATATGAGAGATAACTGAGCAGTAAAGAGACAGGCAATCATGGTATTGTTTCAATAACGATTGTTCTACCAGCAAAAATATGTATAAATGAAGCAAATGGTAGACAATCCATCTCTCATCTATCTCTCTATCTCTAAGCCGAGAGATAGAGAGATAGATGAGAGAAAATTACGAGAGATAACTGAGAGACGAGGGAAATCTATCCGTGGCATTCTCCGCAGGACCGAGCGAAAGGACGTGCAGATGAACGAAAACGAGCTGACCGGTCTGCTTGAGTCTTTAAGGCGTATGGGCTCGGATGATCTTAACGTCGAAGTGAAGGAGAGCGCCACGACGCTTTCCCGCGACGTGTGGGAAACGGTGAGCGCATTCGCGAACACTGCCGGCGGAATCATCGTGCTCGGAGTGAGTGAGCGCGCAGGTTTTGTCCCGGTTGAGAACTTCGAGACCGAGAAAGTGCTCAACCAATTTGTGGCAGGCATGGGCGATGCCGGCGGTCGCGGAAAGCTGGCCAATCCGCCCAAATACACCATTGAGCGCGTGGAGCTCCAGGGCACCGTGGTTCTAGTCATCGCGATTGAGGAGCTTGACCCGTCGAGCAAGCCTTGCTATGTCATGGAGCGGGGCGCTCAAGGTGGCAGCTACAAACGCATCGATGACAAAGATGTTCCGCTCTCGTCGACCGAGGTCCTGTCCTTGTCATCGTATGAACGGACGAGCTCCAGTGATCGCGATGCAGTGCCCGGTGCGGTCGCAGGCGATCTTGACGAGGCCCTGGTCGACCGCACGATAGAGCGTGCTTTCTCACTGACACCCCGTGCGATGCGCGGCGCGCCGGACAAGAAAACGAAGCTGGAGCGCCTGAATTTCCTCGACTCCCAGGGCAATGTCACTAAGGCCGGGCTCCTGGCTGCGGGTGCCTATCCTCAGCAGTTCTATCCCAAGCTCTTTATCGATGTGGCGGTCTATGCCGGAACGCAGAAGGGCGCGGCGGGGTCGTTGAGGTTCATGGACCGTACGATCTGCGAGGGGACGTTGGGCGAAATGGTCTCGGATGCCGTCGCGGCAGTCGTCAAGAATTTGCGGCGAACCTCGACCATCCAAGGCGTCTCGCGTGTCGACTCGCTGGAGATTCCCGAGGAGGTCCTGCGCGAGGCAATCGCCAACGCCGCAATCCACCGAGAATACGGAGATCGGTTCTGTGGACAATCGATTGCTGTCGACGTTTTTGATGACCGTATCGAGGTGACGAACCCCGGCGGCCTATACGGAGGAAAGACTCGCGAGAACCTGTTTGACGGCAGCTCCCGATGTCGCAATGCGACGCTTGTGAAGCTCATGTCGCTTGTCCCATTGCCCGACGGTGCGGGCTCTCCTGCCGAAGGCAACGGGTCGGGCATTCCAATGATGCTCGATGCCATGCGTGCGCAAGGTCTGGCCGAGCCATTGTTTTGCCCGGGTTTCGACCGGTTTAAGGTTGTCCTTTACCGAGCGAAGGTTGAACAAATTGATCATGGCGGGGACTTAATTGTGGCGGCACTCAAGCGCAACGGCGAACTGGGAACACGTGAACTGGCAGAATGCACGGGACTCACCGTCTCCCAGGTTAGGGTACGCGTCAATGCGCTCATCGCACAGGGCGAGCTTGAACCTACGGCGTCGGCGACGAGCCGCAACCGCAAGTATCGACTAACAGGGCGTGCAGGGCAGATGCGCTAGCGGCTGCCGCGCCTCACATCCGCGCCATTTCACGCGCTGCACATCGAAACCTGCGGCAAAGCAGGTACAATAGCCCAATGTGCATCGCGCACGACGATGATATCGGCGCCCGCGACTGGGGGAGAATACATGGCAGAGCAACAGATAACGCCGGGGACCAAGCTTCAAGTGGCATTCGACGTGCCCATGGGTCAAAAAACCGACTTCAACATGCTCGCCACGTACAAAGAGAACCTGGACGAGGCGTACTTTCTCATGAGCGCGCCCATGCTTGCCGGCAAGCCGCTGCTCATGGACGAAAACCAAAAGCTGCTGCTGCAATACAAAGTGGGCGAGGAGACGTTTGTGCTCGCCGGCTATCCCGAGTCGGTTGAGAAAAAGGGCATCCGCACCTACTGGAAAATGCGCAAAGTCGCCGAGCAGCGCAGCTTTGTCAAGCGCCGCGACGAGCGCTTTAAGGTCGCCATGCGCCTGACCTACCAGCGCGACAACGCGACCGCCGCCGAGCCCGAGGACGCCATGACCATCGACGTCTCGGCCGGCGGTCTGGCCATCTACCTCAACGATTACCCCGACGTGGGCGAGGCCCTGGCCGTGCAAATGCCCGTAATCCGCCTGCAGGGCGAGCGCCACGAGCTGCCCGAGCAGCTGGGCATCGTATGCTGGGTGCGCCGTGCGCCCAAGGGTAGCCTGTACCGCAACGTCTGCGGCCTGCAGTTCCGTTACGCCGACGACATGGAGCGCGAGCTCGTCAAAAAATACGTCGGCTACATCCGCGCCAAATATAAGCTCTGATCGCCATGGCACTGTTCAAGCGTAACGACAACAAAGATCAATCTGCCGAGGATTTGGCCGAGGATTTGGCCGAGGACACGTCGCAGAACGCGCCCGGCGCCAATGCCGAGGACGCGCCCGGCGAGGACTCCGCGCCCGAGCAGGCTCCCGCCTCCCGCAAGCGTTTCGGCAAGCCCAACCGCAAGCCCAAGCCCAAGCCCAAACGCAACCTCCGCGGCGTGGTGCGCATCGAGGAGCTGGAGCAGGCGCTGGCCGACCAAGACTTGGACGACATCGACCCCGACGCCGTCGTCTCCATGTACATGCCCAAGCGCCGCATGGAGCGCATCGGCGCGGCGCTGCTGCGCATGGACAAGCTGCAAAAGGCTCTCGTGGTGCTGGCGCTTGCCTTTGGCGTGCTGTTCGCCCTGTCGTTTATGCAGGAAAACATGGGTAACTTCACCATCAACCTCAACCGCCTGGAGCTCTTCCGCCGCGGCGTGGCCATTGCCGACAACGGTGACTTTAAAAACGCCACCGCGCGCCTGGCGGCCGATGCCGTGGACAACGGCACCAATATCGCGGCCGAGGATCTGCCCGACAACCTGGACGACGTCGACGGCAGCCACAACGGCAAGAACTACGTGGCGTACACCTTCTATATCCGCAACGCCGGCAAGACCGATCTGGGCTACAGCGCCAAGCTCAAGGTGGTCAGCGCCAGCAAGGGCGTGGAGAAGGCGGCGCGCGTGCGCGTGTATCGCAATGGCGAGCCTACGACCTACGCGGCGGCTGCGGCCGACGGCAACCCCGAGCCCAACACCGAGCCGTTTGCGTCCAAAGACGTGGTGACCACCATCAGCCACAAAAACTTCCGCGTGGGCGATGTGGACAAATACACCGTGGTCATTTGGCTGGATGGCGACGACCCGGAGTGCGTGGATAAAATCATCGGCGGCGCGGTGGAGTTCGGTTTTGACTTTGATTCGTCCGAGACCGACGACACGAGCCTGTTCGTTAAGTTCGTGCAGGATATTACCGACACCCTGACCGGCAACGACCCCATTAGCGCGAGCGGCAACGAGGCACCCGATTACTACAAGGAACACAACGTGACCTGGAGTAACCGTCGCAACCAAAAGAACTCGCCCGCAGGGGACGGGGACAAGTAGAACGAACAAGCGCCGGGCCGGAATCGATTTTCCGGCCCGGCGCTTTTGTTATGCGGAGGCGTTGCCTGCGGAGGTAGCGCCGTTGCCAGCGGCGTCGTCCAGCAGGAACAACCGCAGCGCGAGCTTGATCGCATAGCCAGGTTTGACCTGCGCCGCGTTTTCCGTGTGCTCGCCCAGGTCGCCGCAGTAGGCGTAGAGGTCGCGGATGAGGTCCGCGCCCGAGAGCGTGAACATGTAACCCGCGTCCGAAAGCGCGTTTGGTGCCGCGGGCAGCCCCGCAGCCGCACAAAAGCTCGCAAGGTCGGGGCCCATGATGGCCTCGTAGTCAATCGCGGCGCCACGGTCCTGAGCGGCCTGCTCTTGCTCACGGGTGTACGACAATGCCGCCGCCAGTACAAAGCTGGGCGTGGGCGCGTTGACGTCGTCGGTGGTGGCGACGAGCTTACCGGCCGCTTGCGTGACCAGCCAGGCGACTTCGCGCTGACAACGAACGGCCTTGCGCGTCACCGGTTTGATGGAGCCGGACGAAACGCTTCCCTTGGGTTGAGTGGCAGCAGCCATGGAATCCTCCCAACAAACATCCCGCGTAGGCAGGCAGAAATTACACGTGCTACACCAGTATAGCGAGTGGGGGAGAGGCGGGAGGCTTGTGCTCGGAGGTGCCTCCGGCGTGTCCTTTGAGCTATTGCTTAAGACGGACTTATCGACCTCTCGATGATGTGCGTCAAAATCGTTCGAACAAAGTCGCATAACCCAAGGTAGCCACGCGAATATGTCGCACTCTAAGCCGCCGAAAACTCATAAGGAAATCGTAAGAATTATGGTATCCTCAATTCCATGTCTAAAGGATGGGCAAGCAGCATCCAACACGAAAGCGCGGGCTCCCCTTCCGGGCTTCTCGAGGGTCATCTGGGATGAATGGGGAAAGAAAGGGGTCCGCATGGATACCAAGGCATTAAAAAAGCAGATGGGCGCCGCCATCGCCATGGTCCTCGTGGCAGCCGTAGCCCTCGGCTCCGCCACCTTCGCATGGTTTGTGAGCAACAACAAGGTCGACGCAACGACCAGTAAGATTTCTGCTCAGTCGAACTCTGCGTTCATGTATATCCGTGATGAGAATGAACAGTCTAAGGATCTTCGCACGGATGATTCTTCTGTTGCGAACACGCCGCTTTATCCGGCTCATTGGGCAAATGGCGCCGACACGACTCCGTACGATATGCTGGCTAACTTCTATACGGCATTCGGTACCAGTGCGACTGATGGCTTGAAGGTCGACAATACCGTCAAGCTTGTTCCTGCTCAGGGCGCCGACGCTGCCGGCACGCCTGCCGCCGCGGTTACTGGAAAGTATGCCGTAAAGAACACCTTTTATGTTGGCTCAAAGGGCGCTGAGCTCACCAATCTTGTAGTTGATTCGGCCAAAATTACGGGTGCCACAGGCGATAATGATAAATTTGATTCTGCGCTTCGCGTGCTGGTCATGAGCGGGAAGAACTGGGTGCTTTGCAATAAGGACGGCATTGTCTCCTCTTCTGACACCACGCATAAGCTTGCCGATAAGATTGGCGAGGATGAGACAACCGTTGAAATGTATGTCTTCTACGATGGTGACGATGCTCAGGTCTTTACGAACAATCTTGAGAACCTGAAGACGGCTTCCAAGCGCATTAACGTTGTCTTCACTGCTACCTCTACTCAGACCGATAAGAACTAGCGGGATAAGCAGCTAAACAAGGCGGGGGAGAGGTGTCCCCCGCCTTTTTCTTTAGAGAGGAGGATTTCCGTTGAGCGTTAAGCAGATGAAAAAACAGCTTGCAGTCGCAGCCTTGTCTGTCGTTATGGCGGCGGTTGCGCTTGGTTCTGCAACATATGCCTGGTTCGTTTCAAACACAAAGGTCGATGGTACTACGAGCACTGTTAGCGCTCAGGCAAACGGAATGGTTCTCCAGATTGCGCCCGGTAAAGATGCCATTCATGACGGTAGTGATCACCAAACGACCGCCGCAAGTCGTGGTCATGAAATTAGCCCGTCTTCAACGAACGATGCCCTTAACTGGTATGTTCCAAAATCGTGGAACGGTACAAATGTAAGTGGCTATCAGAAGGCAACAATCTCCAAGCAGCTTGAGGGCTCCTATACGCTCGAGGGAGATACTGAGACTTATTACGCCTATACCATGGCGGAATATACGCTCTATACGATTAATCAGACTGGTGAAGCTGACGTCTATCTCGACAACAGCAGCTCGAACGGTCCCGTTGTTGTAACCGCATCGGAAGGCGCTTCGCGAGACTGGTTCAACAAGATTAAAGGCAGCCTTCGCGTTGGTCTGCTAATCGACGATGAGCTTAAGGTTGTCTATGCTCCTGTTCCTCCGACTGGTAAGGGAAATGATGTCTCCGCTACCGAGGGCTGGAGCTGCGTGAATTCTGGCAACCTTTCGGTGACAATGGCGCCGTCTTATGCCCATGTGTGCGGTGCCAACATGGTTGATCAGAATGGCAAAAACTGGGGAGCAACCGGAAGTGGCGACTCCTACGTAAAGCCGACGGGTGATGCTCAGATGCTCGCTCACGTTGGCTACGATGGCACTAACTTTAAAGTCGTCATCTGGATGGAAGGCACCGACAACGATTGCCAGAATATGTCTGGCCTCGACGTTGGCGAAGGAAGCCCGACCTTCGACGTCACCGTCAGCTTGGTCGGCATCATTCCTGACTCCAAGTAACACTGAGTTAGATTAATCGATCTTGCCCAAGGGCCCACTTCGAAGGAAGTGGGCCCTTTTTCGTTTGGCGGCATCACTGCGTCGGCGATAATGTGAGGAACTGTTCTTTCTGGAGGTTCCTTATGGACGGCATCGCTTCTAGTGTTCCACTGATTGCTCGGCCGAGTTTCGACCGCGCTTGCAGCTTTGTGCCGTTCGAATATGTTCAGGCCTGGGAGTGGTTCTTGCGCGAGGAGCAGCGTGGCGGCCTGTGGGATAAGCTTCCGCATCGCACGAGTGCCGACAGCCCTCAATATCCTTTTCGTCTGACGATTGATTCCGAACTCTTTCCGGTGTCGCGCGATTCGGGCATCTTTTGGCCTGGTCGCGGGCGCGTTAAACATCCGCGCGAGAAGACCTTTGCGCTCTCCGTGCACAATTCCAAGCGCGGCGCTTACCCCGATGTCCCGCCGCTCTATCTTGAGGATGGTACGTGGGTGCTCAAGTACTCGTCGCAAAGTGCTTCAGTCGAAAACTGGCGCGACCAGGACTACAACCAAAAGATGATCAACTGCATGGAGTGCGGCGTTCCCGTTGGTGTGTTCTTTGCAACGAGTGCTGGCTACAAGGTGCTGGGCCTCGCATTCGTCGAGCGCTACGAACCTGAGAACAGCTGGTTTGTACTGCATGGCCCCGTCCATAAAGGTGGACCAGACGCTCGTTTCTTCCCCGATATGAGCTACATGAAGGACGCTCCGGTCGCGGCGGAGTTTTCTGGCACTCCGGCGAGCGATGATGAAAAGGTCCGTTATGCGCTGCGTCGCGAGCGAATTGGCCAGCAGCGTTTTCGCACTGAACTCTTTGAGGCCTACACTGGTCGATGCGCCGTCTCGGGCTGCAACGTCAACGAAGCGCTCGAAGCCGCGCATATCGAGAACTACTCGGGTCCCAAATCGCAGGTTGTCAGCAACGGAATCCTGCTACGCCGCGATCTGCACTCGCTCTTCGATGCCCATCTGATTTCGTTTGAGTTGGTGCGCGGCGACTATCAGCTTTGCGGGTCGTACCTTCTGCAGTATACGGACTATGCGACGTTTGCCGGGTCGGTGTTGCGGGAGCCGGATGAGCGTCATCTGCGCCCCAACGCTCGATTCCTCGAGGCTCATCGCGCCGAGTTCGATTTCTCGGAATCGCGACGTCGGGCGGAAGCCGTTGCCCCGTATTAGTCAGATGCGGCGCGGTGCAACCCAATCATGTCGATTGATCGGATCGCGCCGCGTCGCATCGGGAGCTGCACGATCCTGCCATCCTCTCCTCAACAGCTAAAACGTGAAAGGGGAGACCATGGGATGGCGAAGTGACATCGTGCGAGGCGTGTACGGAAACCTACCGCGAGCTCTGATGAATAGGAATCTGTTCCCAACGGTCGAAGTCAGCTGCAGTCACATCTGTCTACCGTGTCCGGATTGTGGCGCAGACCTCCCATGCCTAGACATCAGCTTCATCGACACTCGTGACAAACACGCCGCTGACCTACGGGCTCGAACAGGCCTGCGTCTTCCAGTCTATCCTCAGCAATGTCCAACCTGCGGATGTGCCATTACCTATGACGATACGGAGCTGTAACTTCGTTGACCGAATTGCCGGTCGAACAAATCCGGTGCCTCAGAATGGATCGCCCTACGCCCGCAACGCTCCAATGGGGAACACGTAGATGTCGTGCTCGGCGTCGTAGCGGCAGAAGGGCGAGGTCGCGGTGATGACGGCGCAGAACTCCGGCTGGGGGTTGCGCGCGGCAGGGTTCAGGGCGACCTTGCGGCGCAGGCGCTCGATGTTGCGGATTCCGTCGCTAACTTTGGATTCGCCGAGCTTGATTTCTATCGCTGCCCAGCGGCCATCGTTCAACTCGATGATGGCATCAACCTCAAGTCCGTCGGAGTCGCCGTAGTAGTGGAGCGATCCCGGATGCGAGCCGGGCAGGCATGAGGTGTAGACACTCAGATCGTGAATGCACAGAGACTCAAAGAGCAGGCCAAAAGTTTGGCCGTCCGCAAGGAGCCTTTCGGGATTCATTCCAAGCGCGGCTGCGGGAATGGAGGGATCCGCAAAATAGCGCTTTGGCTTGGTGCGCAAGCGGGACTTTGCGCGGACGGGTGCATCCCAACCGGGCAGATTGACGAGCGCATACATGCTCTCCAGCATGTCGAGGTAAAACGCCACGGTCGAAGTTGCCGGCTGGGCGTCGCTGTCACCTAACGAGGCGTCTGCAGCGATGGTGTTAAGCGTGGCAGAGGTCGCAACGTTGCGTGCAAGCGAGGACACAATGTGTCGTGCTGTAGACCCCACGCCTCCTTTTTGCGGAACGCTAACTTCGTACATGGCATCGAGATACTGGTTGACGACCTCTGCGGCCATCTGAGGGCTCGCCCCGACAAGTGCCGGCCATCCTCCGCAGCAAATTGCGTCGGCCAGCATGGGGAGCGAGCCTTTATAGGCCGAAGGTTCGAATGATCCTTCGAATAGGTTTTGCAGCGAAACGGATCCCGTTGAAAGCCCTCGTTCCCAAAGCGTCATGGTGCTCATGTCGAGACGAACTATGCGACCGGCGCCGCTGTGAGTGACAGAGTCTTTTGCCGGCGTTGACGACCCGGTGAGGATAAAGAGGCCCTTCTCGCCGCCGGATGCATCTACGGCGCGGCGTGTAGCATCCCATGTTGCGGGGGTCTCCTGCCACTCATCGATGACATGCGGCTTATCGCCCTGAAGAGCGAGCGAAGGATCGGCTTCGACCAGCGATTTTACGTTTGGATCGTCAAGATGAACGACGCTCTCACCGAATGCGAGCGCGGTCCATGATTTGCCGCACCACTTTGTGCCCCGAATCTCGACCGCTCCAAAAATCTGGAGCAGGGTTTGCAGTCGTTCGTCCAAAAGGCGAGGACGGTAGGATTTGGGCTGTTCCGAACCATAAGAAATCATGATTTGATAAACCTCACTACCTGCGCATACTCGATTTTCGAGGATTTTCACACTCGATTTTCGAGGATAATCATACTCGATTTTCGAGGAAATCTGGACTCGATTTTCGAGTTTTGTCCTACAGGTAAATCCCCTCGAACAGGCTCTTGTGGAACTGAGTATGGTGGTCGCGTGCCCAGGTGAAGAGCGCCTGATCATAGTCGCCTTGGGTGGCGGGGATGCCATAGACGCCGGCGACTTCCACGCGCACGAACTCCAGCGCGGGCAGTTTGTTGATGGCCGTGAGTGCAAACGGCGACGTGGGCTCCTCGAATAGGTAATGGCTGCCTTGCAGCGCACCGCAACCGGTACACGTGCTGGCGAGCGATGCGGTCTTGGTGGTGCGCGACGTTACGGGCTTGTAGCCGCAGCGCTGGTGCAGGTAGTCGCGGATTTCGGCCGGCACGCAGCCCAGCGCGGGGACGATGGCCACGGCGTTGGCGTGGGAGGTGTCGATCGCGACGCGCCTTGCGTCGTCCGTGGCGGGCGCATCGCTGGGCGCGGCCAAGCTGTCCGAATCCTCGGCCGCCCGATACGGAATGCCAAAGGCCGCGACCGTCGTCTGCTCGTGGCACTTCCAGCATTCGCGCTTGCCCAGCACCAGGTAGATGTAGGGCGCGCTGAGGTCGGAGCGATCCACGCCGGGCAGCCACGCGGCAAAGGGCTCGGGGTTGACGCCATCTGGCACGTACCAGATCTTCTTGGCCCGGTCCCACTTGGCGCCCAGGGCCTTGGCCTCGTCTTTGTGCGAAAAGGGAACATCGAGCTCGGTGCGCATGGCGGCTCCTTTGTGCGGCTTGCGGTGCGTGTGCTCCAAGGATACCCCAGCGGCGGGTGTGTGGTCGCCAAACGAGCACTTCGACCGCCCGAGAAGTCGCGGAGCATTTTGGCGAGGGCGCGCCGTCAAGCAAATGGGCAAGCAAATGGTCAGCTTCTGGTCAGTTGAGCGGCAACCTTGCCAAAAGCTTGACGGATTTACATTTAGACGTCGACGAATGAACACTTTGAACGCGCCGCGGCAGAAAACCGCTGGTCGTTTGCCGAAAACTCGCCAGGGTCGCGAGCCGCCGCCGACGCGCGTGCTATCTTCGCGCCATGAGTTACTTCATCGTTTCACATAACGCTGCGCTGGCGCTCTTGGCGCATATCCCGAACCCGCGCTTTGGGGATTCGGAACCAGAGCTCGTGTCGATTGCGGGCGCCTGCGCGCTCTCGGATCAAGAAGCGCAGGAGGTTATCGATCGCTATGACCTGGGGATCGAAACGCTGGATTTGCTGGTGCCGTCGCGCGCCGACCGTCGGCGGAGCAAGCATGTTAAGACGCATCTGTGCACCAACGAGCTCCCGGCAGGTTCGTTTATCTCGCTGGGCCACTGGATGGGCGACCTGGATGCGTATGTGTGCTCTCCCGAGCTGGCGTTTTTGCAGGCCGCGCACGATGGCGATGCGGCGGCGGCCATCTATGCCGGATATGCCATGACATCGGACTACCGGCTGGATAACCTTGCTCCCGGTGGGGTAACAAGCAGGGATGCGGGTATGCGCGACGAGAGGCTCACGACCAAGGAGCTCATCGCGGCGTACCTTGACCGGGCGTCAAAGGTGAGAGGCGCCGCCAAGGCGAAGGCGTTGCTTCCGTACGTGGAAGAGGGCTCACGGTCTCCAAGGGAGTCGGGGCTTTGCATGTTTATGTCGCTGCCTGCGCATTACGGCGGGCTTGCACTGGGCAAGGCCGAGCTGAACAAGAAGTACTTCATTCGCGACGGTTACAACGATGGGCGCAACCGCAAACTGCGCGTGTTGGAGCGCACGCCCGACATAACGCTTACAGCGAAAGCAGAGGTGGGCCTGGATAAAGTAAGGGCTGGCTTGCTGCCCGAGGTGCTTACCGCGCTGATCGATTACGACAGCGACGCCATCCATGATGGAAGCGAGAAAATCCACAAGGATGCCGAGCGCCGCAACGAGCTGCAGATGCTCAATGGGGTCGCGTACTTTACGGTGACGACAGACCAGGCGAGCAACTACGAAAAGCTCGTTCGCCTGTGCGAGCGCATCCGACGGAAGCTGCACCGTTGCAAGCGGCCCATATTTTACAAGCCTATGACTGAGGAAGCGCGATATTTGGCACAGGCGCGCGCCGAGACAAAGCGGTTTAAACTCTGGCAGACCGTTATTGAGACACATCAGCATTGGTAAGTGGTCCTTTGGCGGCGGAGGGGGTGCTGCCGTATTGAAGGTGAATGGTTTCCCGTGAAGTGAACGAGTGTTTTTGGACCCCCGAAGCATCCACGCTTTTTGGCGTCAAAACCGCAGGATTCTAACGACAAAACCGCAGGAAATGAGCCGCCAAAAGTGTCGATGTTCCGGGGGTTCGTTTTGGCTCGTTCACTTCGCGGGAAACCATTCACCTTCGATTTGCGGGCTGTCCGGATACGGCTACGAGGGCCACATCTGGGTCTGATCGAGGCGATTGTTAGGGTTGTTTGGGCGATTTTGGGCCTGGTCGAGGCGATTGTCAGGGCTGTTGGGCGGCTTTGGGCGCAGTTGGGGTGTTTGCCGGCGCTGTCGAGGCGGTATCGGCCTCGGTGCGATGGTTATTGGAGCTGTCGAAGCGGTTTGGGCGCCGCGGTGTCCTCTTGGCTTGGCGACGTTAAACAAAACAGCTCAGAGGCGAAGCCTCCGAGCTGCGAACATTTGGTGGGCGTTAGAAGATTTGAACTTCTGACCTCTTCCGTGTCAGGGAAGCGCTCTCCCCCTG
>CAJMSG010000039.1:0-12759 GCA_905216105.1 uncultured bacterium
AAAACAAAAAGGCCGCATGCGAGCCCGTGGGGGTATTCGCATGCGGCCGACAAGGGGTATGTGGCTGAAACTAGGCCATGAGCAGGCCGGTCTCTGCGAAGTTCTTGTACCAGTACGCGCTCGCCTTGGGATAGCGCTTCTGGGTCTCAAAGTCGATGTAGAACAGACCATAGCGCTTGTTGTAGCCGTTGGTCCAGGAGAACTGGTCCTGCAGCGACCACACAAAGTAGCCGTCGACGTTCACGCCGCCGTCAATTGCCTTGAGGATCCATGCGAGATGCTGACGCATGTAGTCGATGCGAGGGGCGTCGTCGATAAAGCCGTCCTCGAAGTCGTCCTTATAGCCCATGCCGTTCTCGGTGATGTAGATCTTCTTGTAGTTGGGGTAATCGTTCTTAATGCGGAGCAGCAGGTCGTAGAGGCCCTCGGGATAGATGATCCAGTCCCAATCGGTGGTGGGTACGCCTTCGCGCACGCATGCCTCACCAACGCCCTTGAGGAACCAGCGCGAGGAGCCCTTGTCGCCAGTGCCATTGTGGTTGATGTCGTTTTCGCCCTCGGCGGCACGCAGGAACTGACACTTGTAGGTGTTGACGCCCAGGCAATCGTTGTAGGGGAGCGCGGCGGTCAGCGCGGCGATGTCCTCGTCGCGGACGTCGAGCTCGCCGCCGGCGATATGGGCCAGCTTGGTCGCAGCCTCCATGGTGTCGGCTGCATAGTGGCCGCGGAAGGTGGCGTCGAGTACCCAGCGGTTGTTGATGACGTCGGCCATGCGGGCGGCCTCGCAGTCGGCAGCACTGTTGGGATCGAGGGGATACTTGGGCTCCAGGTTCTGGACAATGCCGATCTCGCCCTCAAAGCCGCTCTCGTGGAAGGCGACGACGGCCTTGGCATGGGCCACCATCATGTTGTGCATGAGCTGGAAGGCCTTGTCCAGGCGATACTTCTCGCCGTGCGGCCAGTTGCCGACGATAAAGCTGCCCTCGGCGGTTGCGGGAATCTCGTTAAAGGTAAACCAGTGCTTGACCTCGGTGAACTCGGCAAAGCAGAACTTGGCGTACTCGACGAAGGCATCGATGGTCGTGCGCGTCAAAAAGCCCTCGCCGCCGTCCTGGTAGAAGGCCTCGGGCGTATCGAAGTGATCGAGCGTGACATAGGGGATAACGCCGGCATTGTTGCAGGTGGCAAAGAGCTCGTGATAGAAGGCAACGCCCTCGGGGTTAATCTCACCAGTGCCGTTGGGGAAGATGCGGCTCCAAGCGATGGAGACGCGGATGCCGTTGATGCCGAAGCGCTGGCACAGGTCGATATCGACCGGATACTTGTTGTAGAAATCGCTTGCGGGGTCGGGGGAGAAGCGACCCTGAGCAGCCAGGAAATCGTCCCAGGGCACTTTGCCCTTGCCGTGCGTGCGGGTCTCGCCCTCAACCTGGTAAGCGGCGGTGGCGCCGCCAAACACAAAGCCGTCGGGGAACTGCATGGGATTGGTCATGAGTCATCCTTTCTGTGGGATACGAATAGGGAGAGGTGCCCGAACTGGGGATTCGGGCACCAACAGAGGGAGGTAACTAGTCGAGGTTCTCGCGGAGCCACTTGATGGCGCCAGCGGGGTCACGGGTAAGGTCGATATATTCCTTACCGCGCGGGGCGAGCAGCTTAATGCCCAGACGATCGGTGTCGGCCTTCATGTCGTTGTAGTAGCTACGAACCTGCGGGGCAAGCACGATGACGTCGTACTGATCCATGATGGCAGTGTGCTGGCCATAGGCGCCTGCGGAGGAAGCGATGTTCTCTCCGGTCTGTGCGGCACCCTCCTTGATGGCGTTGGCAAGCATGGCAGAGGTGCCGGCGCCGGCGCACAGGACGAGGACCTTCAGGCCATCGACGTCCTTCTTGGCGGATGCGTCGGCGGCGGGCTCGGGCTGATCGGCGACAGGCTCGCTGTCGACGGCAGCGGCGGTCGGCTCGACGGAAGCGGCGGTCTGCTCGACAGCGGGCGCAGGGGTGCTGGCAGCGATGGTGGCAGCACCATCGGACTCGAGACCCAGCTCGGCGGCGCGCTCGGCTTCCTGGTCGCAGAGCAGCTTATCGTATGCCTTCAAGAACGGTAGGTAGATGACGGCGTCCAGCAAGATGATGATCGCGACGAACACCAAGGCAATGAGCTGGAAGTTCGTGGTGATGAAAATGCCGATGGGGGCGGGGGTGGCCCAAGGCACCACGAAGGAGAAGCCGTTCATACCCACGTTATCGATAAAGAACTTGGCAACGCTCACGTTGACGCAACCGGCGGCAACAAAGGGGATGAGCATGTAGGGGTTAAGGATCATCGGCGCGCCAAAGAGCAGCGGTTCGTTGACGGCGAAGGCAACAGGAACAATCGAGGCCTTACCGACGGCTTTGAGCTGCTTGGACTTCATAAAGAGAATCAGCAGAAGCGGCACGATGAACGTGGCGCCGGTGCCGCCGAACTCACCTACGAGCGACATGTTAAAGGTGAGGGAATGGGCGGGGTGGCCGCCTGCCAGCAGAACCTGCAGGTTCTCGGCCTGGTTGGCAAGACGGATGGGGTCGATGCCCGGCTGGACGATCGAGGGGCCGTGGACGCCGATGAACCAGAAGAACGCGGTGGCTGCCTGGATAAGGATAAGGCCAGGATAGGTTTCTGCAGCGGTGAAGAGCGGGGAGAGCAGTTTGATAAGCAGCTCGGAGAACGGAACGCCCATGAGGTTGCGCACGACGACATCGATGATGCCGCAGATGATGACGGCGCCGCCAAAGGGGATGATGTCGCGGAAGTTCTGAGCGATGGCGCCCGGGACCTCCTTGGGCAGCTTAATGGTCAGATCGCGCGAGACACAGAATTTGTAGACCCACACGGTGATGAACGCGGCGATATAGGCCGAGAACAGACCGCGCGTGCCCATGCTGGTGCAATCGAAGACCGAAAGTTCGGAGCCGTTGAACTTGGTGGTGAACTGCGTGACTGCGAGCAGCAGCATGCTGCACTGGGCGGCCACCATGGTGGAACCGTCGTTGAGCACTTTGCCGGCGGGCATACGACGGTTCATGGATGCCGTGAAGTTCTTGGCAGTGGTGCCGGCAACCATGATGCCCATGACGCCCATGGTGAAGTTGTAGAGCTTGTTGCACCAGTCGATGAGCGGCTGGGGCAGCGTGATGCCGACTACGCCGGGAAGGGTGGCAATGAGCAGAAAGATCGAAGAGGTGAGGACAATGGGCATGCACCCAAGGAATCCGTCCTTGATGGCCTGGAGGTAGATATTCCTCGAGATCTTCTCAAAGAACGGTTGATGCTTTTCGAGCATCTTTACGATGGCGTCCATAGAGCTCCTTTGCTGCTTGATGCGCGATGCATGTGGATGGAACTGGTCGTCGATGGATGGTCAGGACTGCCCGGAAACCTTCCTGTTTAAGGAGGGCATTGCGAAATGACAACGTTGTCATTTCGTTAATGACAACGTAAGACATTTTTGGAAGAGCAACAAGGATTTAGGGGTGAGTGGTCGATATTGTCCGGTAAACGGTTGATTTATCAGTCAGGCAGGTAGTGTATGCTAGAACGCAAAAAGCAAGCGATGCAAAACCGACTGGAGAAGCAGTGGCAACGATGGACAAGAAAAACGTCTCGATGAACGATGTGGCGATTGCCGCGGGTGTTTCTCTCAAGACGGTTTCGCGTGTGATCAACGAGCCCGATAGCGTGCGAGAGTCAACACGCGATAAGGTTCATTCGGCCATGGAGGCGCTCGGGTTTCGAGCCAACTTTGCCGCGCGTTCGCTCAAGTTGGGCCGTTACGGGTGCATCGGCGTCGTGCTGTTCCACTTGTCGGGCGGTGCCGTGGACATGATTGACGGTATCGCCGATGCCGCCGAAGAACGCGGCTTTGCGCTCACGATGATTAAGAAGCGCGCAGGGGAGAAGATGACCCTTGCCGATGCGGCGCGCAGGATGTCGCAGCTGCCTGTTGATGGCATGATCTTCAACCTGCGCCAGATGGTCGATGACTTTGATACCTTTGAGGCGCCGAAAGACCTCAAGACGGTGATTATCACACCGATGGAACATCCTACCTGCTCCACCGTCAGTGACGACCAAGAGGGCGGCGCGCGCATGGCGTGCGAGTACTTTTTGGATCATGGTCACAAGAACGTGTATTTCGTTTCGGGTAAGAAAGAGTCGCTGTCGAGCCAGTGCCGTATGAAAGGTTGGCGTGCGGCACTCGAGGCGCGTGGCATTGAGCCGCCCGAGCCTCTGCAAGGCGATTGGAATGCGGATAGCGGGTATGCTGCGGGCCTTGTACTTGCCGATAAACCCGACTGCACGGCAGTCCTGGCTGCTAACGACTGCATGGCAAACGGCGTTATGATGGCCCTACGTGACAAAGGGCTCAGTGTGCCCGACGACGTGTCCGTGATCGGCTTCGACGATGAGCTTTACAAGACGATTCCCAACTCGATTCTGACGTCGGTAAAGTTTCGCCATCGTGAGCTGGGCGTCCGTGCGCTCAACGAGGTCGTTGCGGGCCTAGAAGCTCCGAGCTCCAGAAGCCGTACGCTTGTCTCGGGCGTGTTGGTCGAGCGCTCGAGCGTGCGGGATCTGCGGGCGTAGACGTGCTCGGCTCGTTCATCTCAATCTGTAACAGGTGGGACCCAAAAACTCGGCTAGATGTTACAGATTTAGACAATTCGGCCCGGCTTATTCCGTTTGTCTCGATTTGTAACAACTAGACGGTCAAAAGTGGTCTACATGTTACAGATCGAGACAAACGAACGCGGCCCAGCCTGCCCAAAAACAAAACGGCGGATACGACCAAGGATGCAGAAGCATCCACCGGGAAGGTCGTATCCGCCACACGGAAAGAGGTGCATGGACGCAGCGCCCATGCGATCGGGAATGGTAAGGTGCACGGCAGCGTGATGCTCACGGCGGCCGATGACGTTAACTAGTCCAGACGACGGGTCTGCGCCACGTGCTTATACCAGTATGCGCTTGCCTTGGGCGTGCGCTTCTGGGTTTCAAAGTCAACGTAGAAGAAGCCGTAACGCTTGTTGTATCCGTTGGTCCAGGAGAACTGATCCTGCAGGCTCCACAGGAAGTAGCCGCCCACGTTGACGCCCACCTCCATGGCCTTGAGCAGCCAGCGCAGGTGCTGCTCGATGTAGTCGATGCGCGGTTGGTCGTCCACAAAACCGTCCTTGTAGGGGTCCTTATAGCCCATGCCGTTTTCGGTGATGAAGATCTGCTTGTAGTTGGGGTAGCGCTGCTTAATGTAGACGAGCAGATCGAACAGGCCCTCGGGATAGATGATCCAGTCCCAGTCGGTGGTGGGGATGCCGGGCTTGTTCACATGCTCGCCAATGCCCTTGACGCGCCAGCGGCCGGTGCCCTTCTCGCCCGTACCGTTGTGGTGCAGGTCGTTCTCGCCATCGTAAGCCTTCAAGAAACGGCACTGGTAGTTGTTAACGCCCAGGTAGTCGTTGTAGAGCGCGGCCTCGCGCATGATTTCCAGATCCTCGTCTAGGATCTGGATGGTGCCGCCCGAGACGGCAGCCAGGCGGTTGGCGCACTCGAGGGTGTCGGGCGCGTAGTCGCCGCGGAAGGTGGCGTCGAGCAAAAACTGGTTTTGCAGCACGTGCTCGTTGTTGGCGGCCTTGATGTCGGCGGGATCGTTCTCGTTGAGCGGGTACTTGAACTCCAGCGACTGAATGACGCCGATCTTGCCCTTAAAACCGCCGTTGTGGAAGGCCAGTACTGCCTTGGCGTGGGCGAGCATCATGTTGTGCTCGCACTGGAAGGCCTCGGCCAGATGCGCCTTGACGCCACCGGGGAAGGTGCCCTCGATGTAGGTGTTGGAGGCGTCGGCCCAGATCTCGTTAAAGGTGAACCAGTAGGTCACCTGGTCGGCGTACTCCTTAAAGCAGAAGGTGGCAAAGTCCACAAAGGCATCGATGGTCTCGCGGTTGAGGAAGTCGCCCTTCTCAAAGAGGGGAAGCGGCGTGTCAAAGTGATGCAGCGTGACGAACGGCTCAACATGGTGCTTATGGCACTCGGCGAAGAGGTCGTGATAGAACTGCACGCCCTCGGGGTTGATTTCGCCGGTGCCGTTGGGGAAGATGCGGCTCCAGGCGATGGAGAGGCGAATGCCGTTGATGCCAAACTCCTCGCACAGCTCCAGATCGACGGGGTACTGGTTGTAGAAGTCGGAAGCGGGATCGGGGGAGAAGCGCCCCTGGGCCTCCAGGAATTCGTCCCAGGCAACCTTGCCCTTACCGTGAGTACGGGTCTCGCCCTCTACCTGGTAGGCAGCGGTGGCGCCGCCAAAGACAAAGTCCTCGGGAAACTGCGCGGGCGGGTTGGTGACGCTAGCAGGGTTAACGGACATGATGAAATATCCAATCGTCTAATTCGAAGGGCCAGCCGGCTGCTGATGGTCGGCTGGCCCTGAGCGTTACTTACTTCGAGAGTTGCTCGGAGACGAAGGCGAGAGACTTATCGCCGTTCTGGGAGAGCTCGATGTACTGCTTGCCACGGCAGGCGACGCACTTGTTGCCCACGCGCTCGCAGTCTTTCTGCAGGTCGGCCAGGTAGCTGGCAGCCTGCGGGGCCAGGACGACCAAATCAAAGTCGGGGAGCATGTCGACGTGGTTGCCATAGGCCTCGGCAGCGGTCTCAAGATTGATGCCGCGCTCCTTGGCGGCCTTGGCCAGCGCGTTAGCGAGCAGGCCCGAGGTACCGCCACCCTGGCAGAGCACGAGCACGCGCTTGCCGTTGAGGTCGCTGGTGGTCGTTGCCTCGGCAGCGGGTGCTGCAGAAGCGGCGGGGGCGTCAGCCTTCACGGCCTCGGCGGCAGCGCCGGCAGCAACGCTCTTGGCGTCAGCCTTGCCCTGGAAGGCATCGTTGAGCTTGGCGGCCTTCTCGGCGTTCTTGGCGGCGAGCTCCTCCTGGGAGATCTCGGCCTCCTCGGCGCACTTCTGGGCGTCATAGGCACGGAAGAACGGGTAGTACAGAACGAAGTCGACGACCAGGATGAGGGCGAGCATCACAAAGGCGAGCGGCTGGAAGCCCAAGCCCATGATGGTGCCGATGGGGCCGGGAACGGTCCAGGGCAGGGTGTACATAAAGCCGTTCATGCCCAAGAAGTCGATAAAGATCTTGAGGATCCAGATGTTGGCGATCGGGGCAAAGACAAACGGGACAAAGAAGACGGGGTTGAGCACGATGGGCGCGGCGAACAGCAGCGGCTCGTTGACGGCAAAGCAGACCGGGACGATGGCAGCCTTACCGACGGCGCGCATCTCCTGAGACTTGGCCAGGAAGCAGAACATAAAGACCAGGACGAGCGTGGCGCCGGTGCCGCCCATGCAGACGACGAAGTACTGGGCACCCTGGGTCAGGACAGCGGAAGCGTGCTGGCCAGCCTGGAACGCAGCCAGGTTGTCGGTCATGTTGGCAACGAGAGCGGCGGCGATGGCGGGCTCGACGATCGAGGGGCCGTGGACGCCCACGAACCAGAACAGGCTCATGGCGCCATAGATCACAGCGAGGCCGATGTAGCCGTCGGCAGCGGTGAACAGGGGCTGGAACACCTGGATGACGCCCTGGGCAAAGCAGAAGCCAAAGGCAGCGCGGAAGGCGATGTCAAAGACCCAAAAGACGGTGATGCAGACGGAGAAGGGGATGATGTCCTTAAAGGTCTGCGAGATGTTGGGCGGAACCTGCTCGGGCATCTTGACGGTGATGTTGCGCTTAATGAAGAACTTGTAGATGATGCCGGTCACAAACGCAGCGATGAAGGCGGTCAGCAGGCCCTTGGAACCAAGGTAAGTGGTGTTGAAGCCGCTGGCAGCGTCCGTGGCGATCGTGTCGCTCGAAAGGAGCAAGAAACCGATGATGGCCGCGCACATGCATGAGATAAAGTTGATCTGGTTGTTCTTGGGCAGGTCGCGGTTCTGAGCGTCGGCGAAGTGCTTGGCGGTGGTGGCGGCGCAGGCGATGGCCAGGATGCCCATGGAGTAGTTGTAGCACTTCCACAGGGCGTTGTTGATGTCATCGGGCCAGTAGAAACCCCAGATGTTGGGGACCGAGGCTACCAGGCAGAAGATGGACGAGAAGATGATGATGGGGATGACGGAGATAAAGCCGTCGCGGATCGCCTTGAGGTACTTGTTGCGGGCGATCGCGTTGAAAAAGGGCTGGCCCTTTTCGATGATGGCGATGAGTTGCTCCATGCAATGCTCCTAAGAGTCGGTGGGTTAGCAACGATGGTAGCTTTTGGCGTTCGGTTGCCAAAATGTTGACGTTGCCATTTTGCGACACAAAAATAGACGCGAACCGGTGGTTCCTGTGCCTGTGAACCGTCGATTCCTTATGCGTAAACGTTTGAGCCGCCCGGTGGCTCTGTGTTTGCACAATGGCAACGTTAACATTTGGGCGCCAAAAGCCGTTTGGGGAAGCAAAAATGTCGGTGAACGGTAGGTTTTGGGTGGTGAGCGTATGGTGGGGGAGGCGTTGGATATACTTGAAGGCGTTAAAAATGACTGCGTAGGGTGCCACAATGGCATCGTCGACATAGAAAGATCGACCTATGGCCGCTGTTAAAAAATCGGTTTCCGTTAAGGATGTGGCGCGTCTCGCGGGCGTCTCGGAGCAGACAGTCTCGCGTACGGTGCACGATTCGCCCAGCGTGCGCCCCGAGACCAAGGAGCGCGTGCGTGCCGCCATGCGCGAGCTGGGGTATCGCCCCAATTTTGCCGGTCGATCGCTGCGCCGCGGTAAGTTTAAGACCGTCGGCGTCGCCATGTTCAACATTACCGGCACCGGCAATCTCGACCGTATGGAGGGCTTTGCCGCCGCCGCCGACAAACACGGCTATGCCATCACCCTCACGAAAGTAGATGGACACCCCTATACCCTCGAGAGCGCATCGTCGCGTATGAGCGCACTGCCGGTGGACGGTATGGTCGTGATCATGAACCGCATGCCGGCGGACTTTGGCACCTTTGAGCCGCTGCCCGGTATGCAGACGGTGCTCGTTACCATGCTGGAGCACCCGCTGTGCTCGACGGTCGATAACGACCAGTTCGATTGCTCGCGCCAGGTGGTCGAGTACTTGCTGGGGCAGGGGCACAAGACCGTGCACTTTATCTCGTGTCCCGAGCGCTCGCTTTCGGGCATGCGGCGCGAGGAGGGCTGGCGTGAGACATTGCGTGCGCATGGTATTGAGCCGCCGCGACTCGTCCGTGGCGATTGGACGGCACAGAGCGGATATGCCGCCGGCCAGGTGCTTGCGGATGATCCGACCTGCACGGCCATTTATGCCTCCAACGATGCCATGGCCTACGGCTGCATTCGCGGACTCGAGTCGCGCGGAAAGCGCGTGCCCCAGGACGTGAGCGTGGTGGGTGTTGACGATAGTCTGGGCGATATCGTGCCCGACCGTCGCCTGGCCACGGTGCGCTTTGACAACAAGCGCGTCGGCATGTGGGCGGTCGACAAGATTGCCGGCGCCGAGGGCGTTGCGCCCGGTGTGGAGCACAGGCTGTTTCCGGGCGTGCTCGTCGAGGGCGATACGGTGCGCGATGTACGCTAGGGTGCGGACCTGTTTGGGTTGCCGATAATTGTGTTTGATATTGTTCGGACTGGCTTAAAAGCCGTTCACGGGTGAAAAGCAACCGTTCATAGCTCGAAATTGCGTTTTGCGCTGTTCTTTTTTGTTTGAATGTTACTGTTTTTGCCATACACAGCGCAGCGCGTATGCCCGGACGCGATGCTCTCCGTTGGTTCATATGTGAAAGGAACGCAATATGGCAACCAAAGAAGAAATCTCGATGGTTGGATTCGAGATTGTCGCATACGCGGGCGACGCCCAGACCGATCTGCTTGCAGCGCTCGATGCTGCTCGCGAGGGCGATTTTGAGAAGGCCGAGCAGCTGCACAAGGATGCGAGCGATGCACTCATCGGCGCTCACGACACGCAGACCAAGCTGCTTTCGCAGGAGGCCGGCGGTGGCGAGATGGAGATGACCTTCATCATGGCCCATGCTCAGGATACTCTCATGACCACCATGATCCTGGAGAAGCAGGCCCGCTTTACCATCGACGCCTACAAGCGCATCGCCGAACTCGAGGCCAAGCTCGCCTAACGAGCCCTCACAACCTAGTCCCCTTCCATAAGCCCTGCCGCTATCCGCAGCAGGGCTTTTTCTGTCCTCCTCCAAGTTGCGGTGAAATAGGGACTGAATAGGAGCCGGCGGGCGCAAAACAATCCCTATTCCACCGCAACTCATCCCGAGATAGTCATTGGGGACAGTCTTGGTGCGCTCCGTTGGTCCTCCCGTTCGATTTTTGCTCGGTGGGTATACTTCCTTTCGCATTAAACGCCGGAATGAGGAGGTATCCAAATGCCGGATAACGGGTCAATACA
Organism: uncultured bacterium; assembly: GCA_905216105.1. GTDB lineage: Bacteria > Actinomycetota > Coriobacteriia > Coriobacteriales > Coriobacteriaceae > Collinsella. The sequence goes on from CAJMSG010000039.1 coordinate 10,449, forward strand.
AAAAAGAGGCGCGCACGAGATAGTTCATGGGCGTCCTGTCCAGATAACCGAGCACACGACGGTAACCGAGCTGCAGCCCAGCCTGTCCGATGTCGTGTGCGCAAACAAAAAGCTGCAGATCGGTATCATCGTTGCGCTCGTGGTGCTGGCGTTGCTGTCGGGCTTTGTAGCTCGTCCGCATTTCGCCGATACCAAAACTTGGGACTCCACCATCGAGGTTATCGACCAAAAGAAAGGCAACGTTTTGGCGCTCACGGCTTCATGCGTTGCTCTATCTGCGGGCATTACCGCGCTGCCTGGTGATACGGGAACGCCGGTTGCCGAGCAGCTCGCACAGCTTTCAGGCAACCTTGGTATCGTGCTTGCCGTGCTATACCTAGAGAAATATTTGCTCACGATTTTGTGGTCGGTTGGCTTGGGCATCTTAATCCCGTCTGCGTTGGTGCTCTTTGCGGTGTCGCTCGGCATTCACGGGCGCTGGAGCACGAGCGCTGTTCTGCGCCGTGTGGCGACACGCGTGCTGGTGGTTGCCGTGATTGGCATGGCGCTCGTGCCCGCGAGCGTATGGGTGTCGCAGAAGGTCGATGAAACGTATCGCGTAAGTATTGAGCAAGCTGAGCAAAAGGCTGCGGACGCGGTCGACACCACGGACAAGTCAGCCGAGACCAGCTCAAAATCGAACAAGAAAAAATCCGAGGCCACGGAGTCCAAAAACGTGCTCGAGCAGTTGACTGATGGGGCATCGAGCCTGGTCACGTCGGTAACCAGCGGTGCCAAGCAGATGACCGACGAGATCGTGCAGCAGGTGACCGACCTCATCGAAGGCGTCATCGTGATGATCGTGACCTCGTGTGTGATTCCTCTACTGGTGCTCGTGGCGTTCCTATGGCTAGGACACGTGCTGCTGGGGATCGATATCTCCGGTCCCGCGAACTATCTGACGGGTCGTTTCTTGAGCGCTCCGTCCAGACATGCCAAGAAGAGCGGGCAGTCTGAGTAGGCGGCAAAGCGATCTTTGTAAGATCAACCGTGAGAAGGGCGTACGAGACACGTTCTCGGCCGCCCTTTTGTTTGTTGAACACATGGTCGCTACGTCCGTGCCCAGTCCAAACGGTCAGCAATCATCTGTGAACGGTATTTGTTCAAAAAAGAACAAAGATAAACAAATAGTTGTTGCAGTTACTGTTCGAATGTGTTCAAATAAACATGAACAGTGAAGAACCGCACATTCAGATGCCCGGACCTGAACGCGATTCAACACTTCCAAACAGAAACTACGCACCTGCGTATCTCTCAAGGAGGATGTCATGAGGGTTGTAATCGCTTCCGATGCCGACGGTATGTCGATGAAGGAGTCCATCAAGGAGATGCTCATCGCCGACGGTCACGAGGTCGTCGACTATTCCGAGACCCCTGCCGCGGACTTTGTCGATTCCGCGACCGCCGTTGCCAAGGACCTGCTGGAGCACAAGGATTCCCAGGGCTTCGCATTCGATAAGTACGGCGTCGGCTCCTATATGGCCGCCGTCAAGATCAAGGGCATGGTCGTCGCCAACATTTCCGACGAGCGTTCCGCCTACATGACCCGCGAGCACAACGGCTCGCGCATGGTCACCATGGGCCCGGGCGTTGTGGGCACCGAGGTCGCCAAGAAGATCGCCCGCGAGTTCCTGCGTGCACAGTACGCCGGCGGCCGTCACCAGATCCGTGTCGACATGCTCAACAAGATGGCCTAACGAGAGCCACCGAGAACTCGAACTTCTACCTCAACTTGTGAATTCAGACGAAAGGACGTTCTGATGAAGAAGACCATAGCAATCGGTTGCGACCATATCGTTACGGACGAGAAGATCTATCTGGCCGACCGCCTGGAGCAGGCTGGCTACAAGGTGCTCGACTGCGGCACCTACAGCCACACCCGTACGCACTATCCCATCTACGGTAAGGCCGTGGGCGAGGCTGTTGCCAGCGGCAAGGCCGACTTTGGCGTGGCCCTGTGCGGTACCGGCATCGGCATCACCAACGCCGTCAACAAGGTTCCCGGCGCCCGCTGCGCCCTGGTCCGCGACATGACCTCTGCCCTGTATGCCCGTCGCGAGCTCAATGCCAACATCGTGGGCTTTGGCGGCAAGATCACCGGCGAGTTCCTGATGGCCGATATCATGCTTGCCTTCCTGGAGGAGCCCTACGAGAAGACCCCCGAGCACGATGCCCTGATCGCCAAGATCGATGCCTGCAATAAGGCCGACGCCGAGGCTCAGGCTGACCCGCACTTCTTTGACGAGTTCCTCGAGAAGTGGGACCGCGGCGA
>CAJMSG010000040.1:0-12710 GCA_905216105.1 uncultured bacterium
CGGTCGGCAAGCTGTCCGCGCCCGCGGCTCACGGCCACGTTGGCGTCGATCATCTCCTGCGGGGTAAAGCCCGCCTGAGACAGGTGCGAAACCAGCGCGTTGCGACCTGGCGCAAAACCCAGGCAGTAGCGGCGACAGACATCGCCACCCATACCGCGGCTGGCAAAGTACTCGCGCGGACGGCTGTCCTTACCGCGCATAAGCATGGTGTGGTAGAACTGAGCCGTCTCGGCGCACAGGTCATAGATGCGGGCGCGCTTGGTGCCGCGATCGCGCTGCGCACCGGTATCGTGCAGTTCAATGCCCGCACGATCAGCCAAATAGCGGATCGACTCGGGAAAACTCAGGTTCTCGCGCTTCATGATATAGGTGAAGACGTCGCCGCCCTCGCCGCAGCCAAAGCAATGCCACACCTGCGTAGCAGGGATAATGTGAAACGATGGGGTCTTTTCGCCATGAAACGGGCAGCAGCCCCAAAACTCATGGCCGCGGGGCTTGAGCTCAACCGTTTCCTGCACGATGGCAACCAAGTCAGACGCCGCGCGTACCTGATCCTTTTCCTCATCGCTAATCACGGATACTCACCCCCTGCTCACCCAAGTTATGACGGATATCGTCGATATTACCCTCGACGGTCGCGATAAGCTCGTCCAGGGAATCGAACACGCGAGACGGACGCAGCCAGCGCGTAAACGCCAACGACACGGAGGCGCCATACAAGTCGCCCGCATAGCCAATCAAGTTGGCCTCGAGATGCGCCGAGGCGGCATCATCGGCATAGGTCGGCGGCAGGCCGACGTTAACGGCAGCAGGCCATACGGTATCGTCGACCAGCACCAGGCCCTCATAGACGCCATCGGCAGGCACTTGGATGCCGTCGGGCACCTGGATGTTTGCCGTGGGAAAGCCCATGTCGGAGCCCTCGTGACGGCCAGCCGCCACAACGCCGCGCAGCATATAGGGACGGCCGAGAAGCTCGGCAGCCAGCTCCACATGACCCTGACCCAGCTCATGGCGGATACGCGTGGCGCAGATGGACTGCCCGTTAACGCAGAGCAGGTCGTGACCGTAAACGTCAACCCCACGCCCGGTGCCCCAGGCACGCATCTCGGCAACGCCCGAAGCGCCGCCGCGGCCGAGCCTAAAGTCGCTGCCTACACGAATGGAGCGAATATCGACAACGCGCGACAACAGCGCCAGAAACCCGACATGGTCGAGTGCCGCCACGGCGGGCGTAAAGGGAACGGCCACCACCGCATCGACCCCGGTTTGAGCCAGGGCATGCAGGCGGTCGGCCGTCGTCATCAATTTTTGAGCGGGCGACGGACTCACCACGACATCCGGATCGGGATCGAAGGTGACCACGACCGCTTTGCTACCGTGATCACGCGCATCGCGAACAACCGCGTCGATCAACTCTCGGTGCCCACGATGCACGCCATCAAACACGCCAATGGCGATCGACGCGGCACCCAAGAACTCGCACCCATCAAATGCATCGGCAGCAACGATACGGGCCTCATCCAACTCGCCCGCGAAAAAGATACGTGCGAGCTCGTGGGGCGCCAGCATCATCGAACACCGCCGATCGCCTGCGGAAAAACGTGCTCCACCACAAAGCGGCCGCCTTCGATTCGGGCAAGCGCCTTCAATCCCCCATCGAGCACGAGCGCGAACGGTGCCTTCGACGTATTGAAGTCCGCAAGCGCGCGTTCAACGGGAATGCGGCGACCACAAAGCAGGTCGTCTGCAAGATTACCCGGCAAATCGACACGCGTGGCACCAAGAGCGGCGATGGGATCCAGAGCGAAGCCGGCAGCGGACTCGGCAGAGAGTTCCTCTACCGCATGACAAGCGCCAATGGAAACCACGCCGGAGGCCGTACGGCGCAGCGCGGAAATATGCGCAGCACTATCGCAGGCGCGACCCAGATCGCGAGCAAGCGCGCGAATGTAGGTGCCCTTGCTTACCGAAAACGCCACGGTCCAGACGCACGTATCGCCCTCGCCGCCCACGGCGATCAGGTCGGCGGCATAGACCTCGACGGGCCGCGGGGGCAACTCAACCGCATTGCCCTCGCGAGCACTCTTATAGGCGCGAACGCCATTGACCGAGATGGCCGAAAACGCTGGCGGCACCTGCATCTGCGGGCCAAGCATAGCGGCGAGCTGCTCACGGGCGTAAGCGAGATCGCGCAGCTCGGGGGCAACGGGCACCGTGCGGACGGCCTCGCCCTCCGCGTCATCGGTATTGGTCTCGACGCCAAACGAAATGTCGGCGACATAGCTTTTGGTATCGAGAGTTAGCATGCCCAGCAGACGGGTCGCCTGGCCCACGCCCACCACCATGACACCCGAGGCCATGGGGTCGAGCGTACCGGCATGGCCGACGCGTCGCTCATGGAGGGCGCGTCGGCACTGCGATACCACGTCGTGGGACGTACAGCCCACCGGCTTATCGACGGCGAGCAGCATATTCAATTGAGAAGGCGTACGACGAGCCATGTACCATCCAAAATGTTAGAGCTCGACGGTCACCGAAGCGGGATCCTCCCCCACCAGCTCGGCCAGCATGGGAAGTGCCACGGCGAGCGTCTCGCGAATCGTTCCGTTGTTGGAAAAGCCGGCGGCGGCATGATGCCCGCCACCGCCAAAGTTGGCAGCGATCTCGGACACATCGAGGTCACCTTTGGAGCGCAGGTTGCCGCGCACCTTGGTATCGCCCTCGATGCCCTTTAGGAACAGACAGACCTCAACGCCCATTACCGAACGCACCACATCGACCAGGCCATCGCACTCGTCCGAAGTGACGCCGCAGGCCTCGAGGTCGCTCTGATACGCATAACTATATGCCACGCGACCGTGCGCCACTGTCTTGATGCGGCCCATTACGATGGACTTGAGATGCAAGAACTCTACGCGCATGCTCTGGTAGACCTCGAGCGCAACGCGCGCCGGATCGGCACCATGCGCAACCAGGCGCGAGGCGGCATGGAACGCAGCGGCATCGGCGTTTTGGTACTGAAAACGACCGGTATCGGTCACCAGGCCGCACAGCAGGCACGTCGCGACACCATTGCGAGCCACAATACCGCAATTATCCAAAAATCGGTCGATGATCATAGCGCAGGCCGCGGCGTCGACGCACCTCAGGCTCAGCTCGGCAAATTCCTCGCGCGCCGGATGATGATCGAAGCACACCACATGCGACGAGCGGCGGAGCACCTCGGCGGAGTTGCTCAGACGCTCGACGACCGGAACGTCCACCGAGATGAACAGGTCTGGATTGCCGGTATACGCAGATGCCGGCACCAGACGGTCGGCGCCCTCCATAAAGCGGTAGATGCGCGGAACCGGGTCATCGTCTGCCAACAGCAGGGCAATGTCCTTGTTGGGGAAAAACTTCATAAGCGAGAGGCCCAGACCCAGCACGGAGCCCAGGGCATCACCATCGGGAGACGTATGTCCCGAAATCGCAATGGAGGACGCATCCTCGATGAGCTCGAGGATGCGTCGCTGAATATCTGCAGACTCGCACGATGCGAGGTCGGCGGAATTACTCATCTAAAGCTGCCTCCTGGGCGGCATCCGCAATTGGATAGCCGTCCTCGTCCTTTTCGATCGCAAGCGTGGCGGGAACGTTTTCCAGCGCGCGCGTGATGCGCTCGGCCTCATCGGTCGAGCGATCGATGCGAAAATCGAGCTCGGGCGTGACGCGCCAATCGAGCGAGCGGGCCAACAGGCTACGGATGCGGCCCTTGGCGCTGGCGAGCGCCTCCATGACCTCGTCGTAGCGGCTCGCGTCGCACGACACGTACACGCGCGCGAACGAGCGGTCCACCGCGACCTCGACCGCGGTCAAGGTGACCAGGTCGAGACGCGGATCGGAAACCTCAAAGAGCAGGATATAACCGAGCTTCTCGCGAAGCTGCTCGCCCAGACGGCGGGTTGCCTGCGTTTGCTTCATAGCGCTACCCCCTACTCGGTACGGGCAACCTGGTCGATGCGGTAGCCCTCAATGGTGTCGCCAGGCTTGATGTCCTGGAAGTTCTCCAGGCCAATACCACCCTCGGAGCCGCTCTTGAGGCTCTTGGCCTCATCCTTGTAGTGGCGCATCGAGGCGATCTTGCCATTGAAGACCACGATGCCGTCGCGCACCAGGCGCACGGAATCGGTCGCGGCGATCTCGCCCTCTTCGACGCGGACACCGGCGGCGATACCGACCTTGGGCACCTTGAAGGTGTCCAGAACGGTTGCGGAACCCGTGGAGACCTCGACCTCGGTGGGCTTGAGCATACCGATGCGGGCAGCGTCGAGGTCCTCGAGGCACTTGTAGATGACGTCGTAGCAACGGATCTCGACGCCCTCGCGCTCGGCGGCGGAGCGGGCCTTGCCGTCGGGACGGACGCCAAAGCCGATGATGATGGCGTTGGAGGCGTCGGCCAGGACGACGTCGGTCTCGTTAATGGCGCCAACGGCGGAGTGGATCGTGTTGATGCGCACCTCGGACTGGTCCATCTTGTCGAGGGAGTCCTGAAGGGCCTCGATGGAACCCTGGACATCGGCCTTGATGATCAGGTTGAGCTCCTTGACCTCGGCGTCGGCGATGGTCTCGAAGAGGTTCTCGAGCGTCACGTGCTTCACGCGGCTCTGCTCCTCGATACGGGCCTTGAGCGAACGCTCGTCGGCCAGCGCACGTGCCTCGCGCTCGTCCTCGAACACGCGGAACTCATCGCCGGCGTTGGGGACGGACTGCAGGCCCAGGATCTCGACGGCATCGGAGGGACCGGCCTCGGTGACGGCGTTGCCCTTGGGGTCGAGCATGGCACGGACGCGGCCATAGGTGAGGCCGGCGACCAGCGTGTCGCCCACGCGCAGGGTGCCGCGGGTCACGAGCACGGTGGCAACCGAGCCGCGGCCCTTGTCGAGCTTGGCCTCGAGGACGTTGCCCGATGCGAACGTATCGGGGTTGGCCTTGAGCTCGAGCACGTCGGCCTGGAGCAGGACGGTCTCGAGCAGATCGTCGATACCGATCTTCTGCTTGGCCGAGATGTTGACGAACATGTTCTGTCCGCCCCACTCCTCGGGGATGATGCCGTACTCGGTGAGCTCCTGGCGCACGCGGTCGGGGTTGGCGCCCGGCTTATCGATCTTGTTGACGGCGACGACGATGGGAACGCCGGCGGCCTTGGCGTGGTTGATCGACTCGATGGTCTGGGGCATGACGCCGTCGTCGGCAGCCACGATCAGGATGACGATATCGGTCACCTTGGCGCCGCGGGCACGCATGGCCGTAAAGGTGGCATGACCGGGGGTATCGATGAAGGTGATCTTGCGGTCGTTAATCATGACCTGCGAAGCGCCGATGGCCTGCGTAATGCCGCCCGCCTCGCCAGCAGCGACGCCGGTGTGACGGATGGCGTCGAGGAGGCTCGTCTTGCCGTGGTCGACGTGGCCCATGACGGTGACGACCGGGGCACGCGGCTTAAGGTCGGCGGGATCGTCGTAGAACGAGAAGGTGTTCTCCTCCTCGGGGGTGATGATCTTGATCTGACGGCCCAGGTCGTCGGCAACGAGCTCGACGAGGTCGTCAGACATGGACTGCGTCATGGTAAGCGGCGTGCCCAGCAGGAACAGGCGCTTGATGATGTCGTTGGCCGGAACGTCGAGCGCCTCGGCGAGCTCCTGGACGGTAACGCCCTGGGAGACCTTGATGGCGTCGAGGTCCTCGGGGTTCACGCCCTGGGCCAATGCCTCCTCTATCTTGCGCTCTTCCTGAGCCTTTGCGGCCTCGCGCTCGCGCTTCTCCTTACGCTTTTTGCGGCGACCAGTGGACTCGCGAGAGGCCTCCTCGACGGCGGCACGAGCCTCCTCGAGCACCTTCTCGCGGCTGTACTCCTCGGCCTCGCGAGCCATGCGGCTGTAGTGGTCCTCTTCGTTGTTGTGACCGCCCTTGCGCTTCTTGCCCTTGCCCTGCTTGTCGGGATTGGGGAAGTCCATGCCGGCAGCAACGTTGTTGCTGGCGTTGGTGCGATGGCTGTGGGGACGGTTCTCGGAGGCGTTGCGCTCGGAGTTGTTGTCGGAGGCGTTGCGATCGTTACGACGGCCACCGCGACGGTCGTTGTTGCCGCCACGACGGTTGCCGCGCTCGGCAGCGCGCTCGGCCTTGGCTTTCTCCTCGGCGTCCTTCTTCTCCTTGAGCACGGTCTCCTGTGCGGCGATCTGGTCGAGCAGAGAACGGAAGCGCGAACCGGAGTCGGAAGCGGGAACGGCGCGGCGCTGGGCCTCGCGGGCAGCCTCCTCCTTCTCGCGGGCAAGACGCTCCTGCTCGGCCTTCTTCTTGGCCTCGGCCTCAGCGCGGGCGGCCTCCTCGGCAGCCTGGGCGGCGGCGAACTGGCGGCGCTCCTCCTCGCGTGCCTTCTCGGCGGCGATGCGCTCGCGCTCGGCCTCGGCAGCGCGTGCTGCCTCCTCGGCGGCGGCTGCCTGCTCCTCGGCCTGCTTGGCGGCCTCGACTTCCTTCGCGCGGGCCTCGATCACCGAGGCGAGCTGCTTGCGGACCATGGCGACATAGGCGTCCTCCAGGGCGGAGGAAGCGGACTTAGCGGGAATCTTCATTTCGGCGAGATGACCCATCAGTTCCTTGGAGGTCATGCCGAACTCTTTGGCCAGGGTGGACACACGGACTTTTGCCATATGACTTCACCTACCCTTTCTGGCACCTTGGGTGCCTAGAGACTGAACGAGCGTGGGGTATGCGCTGGGACCCGCCCGGCGCGACCGCGCGCTAGATCAGGTCCTCCGCATCATCGAAGGCGTCGGTGTCGTGGACACCGCAGAAACGGGAGCCGGGACGGGCCTGGTTGCGGCACTGGATGCCGTCCTCGGAAACGAACTCGCAGCGACGGACGTCCTCGTCCTCCTCGTCGCCGATCAGGTCGGCGGCGGGCTCCTCGTGAACGGGAACGTTCTTGAGGATGTCGGCGGCAAGGGTCTCGGACTTGATGTCGATGTGCCAACCGGTCAGGCGCGCGGCGAGACGGGCGTTCTGGCCCTCCTTGCCGATGGCGAGGGACAGCTGGTCGTCGGGCACGATGACGCCGGCGTAGGCCTTCTCCTCGTCGATGAGAACGCGGGTAACCTTGGCGGGCGACAGGGCGTTTGCGACGTAAACGGCCGGATCGGCATCCCACAGGATGACGTCGACGCGCTCGCCACGGAGCTCTCCCACGACGGCGCGAACACGGCTGCCCTTGGGGCCGACGCAGGCGCCGACAGGATCCAGGCGATCGTCGAGCGAGTGGACGGCGACCTTGGAGCGCTGGCCGGGCTCGCGGGCGATCGACTTGATCTGAACGGTGCCCTCATAGATCTCGGGCACCTCCTGCTCAAACAGACGACGCATGAGCTCGGGGTGGGTACGGGAGATGACAATCGGCGGACGGCTGTGCTCGCCACGAACCGGCTGCAGGTTGGAGTTGGGGTCGCGAACGTCGATAATCACGGCCTTGATGTGCTGGTTGTGCAGGTAGCGCTCGCCCATCGGACGCTCGTTGCGCTCGTTCTCGTAACGGCGCTGGTCGAAGTGCGGAAGCTCGGCCTCGACGCCCTCGCGAATCTTGACGATCGTGAAGTCGGGAGTGGACTGCAGCACGGTACCGCTGATGAGGTCACCGATGCGGCCGGAGAACTCCTCGTAGATCTGCTCGCGGGCGGAGTTGCGCACGATGGCGTTGATCTCGGCCTTGGCGTGCTGGGCGGCGATGCGGCTCGTGTTCTTGGGAGTGACGTCGATCTCCTCGAACTCGGTGAAGTTGCCCTCCTCGTCCATGGAATCGTCGATCGGCTCCAGACGGTAGACGTAGATCTTGCCGGTGGTGCGGTCGATGGTCACCTTGGCGCCCCACCCAAGATGCAGGATCTCGGCATAGCTCTTGGCGAGCGACTGCTCCAGGCGGTCGATCAGGTAGAGCTGGTCGATGTGCTTCTCCTGGCAAAGCTCCATCAGGGCGGACATCATGTCGGATGCTGCCATCTTACTTTCCTTCCTTCGCGGGCTTGAAGTCATAGGTGGGCTTCAACTTGCACTTTTTAACATCGGAGAAATCGAGGGTGACGGACTCGCCATCCTCGAGCTCGAGGGTCACGTTCGTCTCGGTGGCGGCGGCAATCTTGCCGGCGTACTTGCGACGACCCTCGGTGGCGGTGGAGGTGAGCTCGCAGTTCTCGCCCACAAAGCGGGCAAAGTCACGCGGACGGCGCAGCGGGCGCGCCATACCCGGGCTCGACACCTCGAGCGTATAGCTCGAAGAAATGGGGTCGAGCTCCTCAATCACATCGCCGACCCATTTGGTGTTGGCCGTGACGTCATTGAGCGACAGGCTCTGACCCTCGGCACCCTCGATACGCACACGCACGCAGGGAGCCTTGGTGGCACCCACGAGCTCAACGTCTACGATGTCGACATCGTGCTGGGGAGCAACGGCCTCGAGCGCGTCGATGATCGCCTGCTCGGTCTTGGTCTTGACCATTGCGGCACCTCCATCCATACAAAAAAGAAGCGGGGCCGAAACCCCACTTCTTTCAATTACAACTTCATTTGCAAGCAAACTATACCAATACCTGCACAAACGTGCAACCACAACACAAACCCGCAGGTCAGCGTGAGCACAGGTTCTCCACAAGAAATGGATAATTGGGTGTTGTCGCAAGTATCCGTAACCAAAAAGAGGGGCGACTCCCTGCGGAATCGTCCCTCGCTTTTTGATGTCAGCTATGCGCGCAGCGCTTACTTGACCACCAGGTTGACCAGCTTGCCAGGCACGCAGATGGCCTTGACGACCGTCTTGCCCTCAAGCCACTTGGCAACGGCTTCCTCGGCGGCAGCCTGCATCTCCTCGTTGGAGGCGTCGCGGGCGACGTCGATGCGGCCACGGACCTTGCCGAGCACCTGGACGACGATTTGCACCGTGTCCTCGATGGACTCGGCCAGGTCGAACTCGGGCCAGGCGGCGGTGTAGGCATTGCCCTCACAGCCGAGTGCCTCATGCCACAGCTCGTCGGCCCAGAACGGGCAGATGGGAGCAAGGACGCTCACGATATCCTTGGCCACACCGTAGCACAGCGCCTTGTCACGGGAATCGCCCTCGGTGGCGTTGAGGTAGGCACTCGCGGCGTTGACGAGCTCCATGACGGCAGAGATCGCGGTGTTGAACTGACCGCGGTCAAAGTCCTCGGTGCACTTGGCAATGGTACGATGACGCTCGCGATAGAGCTTCATCGCGACCTCGTCGAGCGCGGACTTGTCAAAGGCCACGTTGGCGTCTCCGGACTGGACGAGCTGCCACACGATACGCCAGGCGCGCTTAATGAAGCGGTTGGCGCCCTCGACGGCCTTGGGATCCCAGTCGAAGTCCTTCTCGGGCGGGGCGATAAACAGGATCGCCAGACGCATAGTGTCGGCGCCGTAGGGCTCGATGACCGAGCTCGGGGGCACGACGTTGCCCTTGGACTTGGACATGGTGTCGCCGTTCTCGTCCTTGACCATGCCCTGGCACAGCAGGTTGGTGAAGGGCTCGTCAACGCTCAGCAGGCCCAGGTCGCGCAGCGCCTTGGTAAAGAAGCGGCTGTAGAGCAGGTGCAAAATGGCGTGCTCGATGCCGCCGATGTAGTTATCGACGGGCATCCAACGATCGGCGGCCTCGCGGGAGAAGGGCAGCTCGGTGTTGTGCGGGTCCGTATAGCGCAGGTAATACCAGCTGGAGCAGGTGAAGGTGTCCATGGTATCAGTCTCACGCTTGGCCGGGCGACCGCAGACCGGGCAGGTGGTCTCGTAGAACTCCTTGCACTCGGCGAGGGTCTCGCCGGCGCCCAGGTCCAGGTTCTCGGGCAGCGTCACCGGCAGCTGGTCCTCGGGCACGGGCACGATGCCGCAGTGCTCGCAGTGGATGGCCGGGATGGGGTTACCCCAGTAGCGCTGACGGCTGATGAGCCAGTCGCGCAGACGGAACTCGACCTTGCGACGGCCGCAGCCCATGGCCTCGAGGTCGGCCACGATCGCAGCCTCGCCCTCGGAGTGCTTACCGCCGCGCATGCCGGTGTACTTGCCGGACTGGACGAGCGTGCCCTCGGCAGCGTGGGCGCAATCCCAGTCGACGTTCTCGGCATGGAAGGTATCGATGGTCTCGCCGCTGGCCTCGACGGCAGCGCGGTCGTCATCGTCCAGGATGATCGGCACAATAGGCAGGTCGTACTTGCGGGCGAACTCAAAGTCACGCTGGTCGCCGCAGGGAACGGCCATGACGGCGCCGGTGCCGTAGTCGGCAACGACATAATCGGCAACCCACACGGGGACCTTCTCGCCGTTGACGGGGTTCACCACATAGCGGCCGGTAAAGGCACCGTGCTTCTCGAGGGTGCCCTGGGCACGCTCGACGGCAGAGATATGCTTGGAGTCCTCGACGATCTTGGTGACGGCTTCCTCGTACTCCGTGCCCTCGACGAGCTCGTGCAGACGGGCGTACTCGGGAGCCAGGACAAAGAAGGAAACGCCAAAGAGCGTATCGGCACGCGTGGTGAAGACGGTGATCTTGCCCTCGTCGCCCTCGATGGGCTCGCCATCCTGGTCGCACAGGGTAAAGTCGACCTCGGCGCCCTCGGAGCGGCCGATCCAGTTGGCCTGCATCTGCTTAACGCGCTCGGGCCAGCCGGGGAGCTTCTCCAGATCGTCGAGCAGCTCCTGGGAGTACTCAGTAATCTTGAAGTACCACTGCTCCAGGTCGCGCTTCTCGGGCTCAGTGCCGCAGCGCCAGCACTTACCCTCGGTGACCTGCTCGTTGGCCAGAACGGTCTTGCAGTTAGGGCACCAGTTGACCGGGTTCTTCTTGCGGTAGACCAGGCCCTTTTCCCACAGCTTCTCAAAGATCCACTGACCCCAGCGATAGTAGTCGGGGCTGCAGGTCTTGACCATGCGATCCAGATCGTAGGAGAAGCCCATGCGCTTCATCGTGGCGAGCGCCTGGTCCATGTTCTTATACGTCCAGGCGGCAGCCTGCGTGTTGTGCTTGATGGCGGCGTTCTCGGCGGGCAGGCCAAAGGCATCAAATCCGATGGGGTGCAGCACGTCAAAGCCGCGCATGCGGGCCTGACGGGCCATGGCATCGCCGATGGTATAGTTGCGCGCGTGGCCCATGTGCAAGTCGCCCGACGGATACGGGAACATCTCGAGCACGTACTTCTTGGGCTTACTGTCGTCGGTGTCAACGGCAAAGAGGTTGGAGTCCTCCCAGGCCTTCATCCACTTGGACTCAATGGCCTGCGCGTCGTAGGCAGGGATCTCGTCCTTATGATCTGTGCAATCGCACATATCAGCTCCTTTGTTAGCTGGGTTGGGGCGGGGCGTTCTTACCTTTACTCGCTGCTGCGGACAGTCCTGCGCAAGACGAAGAGCACATTTAGTGCTCTTCTTTGCGTGCGGAACTTGCAGCGAGCAAAGGTAAGAACGCCCCGCCACATCGTTAACTCGCATGATGATAGCAAATACGACAAGCGAGATGCCTGCGACTTGCATGCATCTCGCTTTATCTAAATAACGTGGTTGTGAATCAACCGCTATTTGTTAATCGTCCTAGCATGGACGGGTTTTCCAAGTGCCGCAGAGTGCCGTGAAAGAGGAGCGACGCGTACTTTGGTACGCGAGCGACGGTTTGAACGGTAAGGTGCGGTGCTTGGGAAAGCCGCTTATCGATAGGAAACGCTCTGCTGCGAATCCTTGACGACTACGTCGTGGGCGCCGCCTTCGACGATCGAGGTCGAGCTGACCAGGGTCAGGCGTGCCTTTTCCTGGAGCTCGGGGATCGAGAGGGCACCGCAGTTGCACATCGTGGACTTGACCTTGTAAAGCGTGCCGCCCACGCCGTCCTTGAGGGAGCCGGCGTACGGGACGTAGGAGTCGACGCCCTCGACGAAGCTGAGCTTCGCGGCGCCGCCCAGGTCGTAGCGCTGCCAGTTGCGGGCACGCGCGGAACCCTCGCCCCAGTACTCCTTCATGTACTGGCCGTTGACGTTAACGCGCTCGGTCGGGCTCTCGTCAAAGCGGGCGAAGTAACGGCCCAGCATCATAAAGTCGGCACCCATAGCAAGAGCGAGCGTCATGTGGTAGTCGTAGACGATGCCACCGTCGGAGCACACGGGCACGTAGACGCCGGTCTCCTCGTAGTACTCGTCGCGAGCGCGGCAGACGTCGATCAGCGCGGTGGCCTGGCCACGGCCGATGCCCTTGGTCTCGCGGGTGATGCAGATGGAACCGCCGCCGATACCGACCTTGATGAAGTCGGCACCGCAGTCGGCCAAAAAGCGGAAGCCCTCGGCGTCGACGACGTTACCGGCACCGACCTTGACGTCCTCGCCGTAGTTGGCGCGGATCCACTCGATGGTGCGCTTCTGCCACTCGCTGAAGCCCTCGGAGGAGTCGATGCACAGAACGTCGGCACCGGCCTCGATGAGCAGCGGCACGCGCTCGGCATAGTCGCGGGTGTTGATGCCGGCGCCAACCATGTAGCGCTTATCGCCGTCGAGCAGCTCGTTGGGGTTGGTCTTGTGGCTGTCGTAGTCCTTGCGGAAGACGATGCCCATGAGATGATCGTTGTCGTCGACGATGGGCAGGGCGTTGAGCTTGTTGTCCCAGATGACGTCGTTGGCAACCTTGAGGCTGAT
>CAJMSG010000041.1:0-12609 GCA_905216105.1 uncultured bacterium
CTTTAACTAAGTAAAGTATTTTCACTTGCCTTCAACACAAAAGGCCCGCCATCGAATCCGATGACGGGCCTTGGAATCAACGTCCGAAAACAAGCTCGGACTAGGCGTTCTTTTTACCGAGCTTAGCCTTAACCAGACCGACCACGGTCGGAATGATCGACACGGCGACAATGCCGACGATCAGCAACTCAAAGTGCTCCTGCACAAACGGAATGCCACCAAAGAAGTAACCCAGCAGCGTAAAGACCGTCGACCAGGTAATGCCACCCAGCACGTTAAAGATGACAAAGTTGCGCCAGTGCATGCCGCCCATGCCGGCGATAAAAGGCACAAAGGTGCGGATGAACGGGAAGAAGCGACCGAGGAAGATGGCCAGATGGCCCCACTTATCCAGGAAATCCTCGGACTTTTTAATGCGCTCGGGCGTCATAGCCTTTACCTTGCCCGAGGCGATGATCTTGCGGCCAAAGAAGTGACCGATCATAAAGTTGCACTGATCGCCTAGGATGGCTGCGGCCCATGCGGTGGCCAGAAGCGCCACGATGTTAAAGCCGCCGTTATGGGCAAAGAAGCCCGAGGCAAACAGCAGCGAGTCGCCGGGAAGGAACGGGAAGAACACCACGCCTGTCTCAATGAAGATGATCAGGAACACGCAGCCGTAGGCCATAAGCGGGCCGGCGGCGATCCAGCTGGCGATCGCGGTGCGCGGGTCCTTAAGCAGCTCGGCAATGAAATTGATGAAACCCATGAAGTAAAACCTCTCAGTTGTGGGCGCGGACACGTCCAAGTTGACCAGTATACGGTTGCGGCGCGAGCGTGGGCCAAACCCCTCAAAAGTCTTACTTCATTACCAGCAAGTTTGCATAACTGACACCTGTCGCGCAATGCCGCCAAGATTGTTCTTCCTAATCCCTAGCGAATCGCTATACTTTATTGAATCGCATTGCCATGGCGCTAAGGGAGGGCGGCCGGTGAGCTTTATCAATACCATTCGCGAGGACATCAAGACCGTCCAGGCGCAAGACCCCGCCGCGCAAAACGGTCTGGTCATCTTCCTTTCCTATCCTGGCCTGCACGCCAAGTGGAACCATGTGCCCGAGCACTGGCTCTGGGAGCACGGTCATTGCTCGCTCGCCCGCGTGCTCTCGCAAATCACCCGCCACTTCACCGGCGTCGAGATTCATCCCGCTGCACAGATCGGCAAACATTTCTTTATCGACCACGCCATGGGCGTCGTTATTGGCGAGACCACCATTGTGGGCGACAACTGCGTGCTCTACCAGGGCGTCACGCTCGGCGGTACCGGCAACGAAACCGGCAAGCGCCACCCCACCCTGGGCAACAATGTCACGGTGGGCACGGGCGCCAAGGTGCTTGGCAACATCCACATTGGCAACAACGTCAAGATCGGCGGCAATTCGGTTGTCGTCAAGGACGTGCCCGACAACTGCACCGTCGTGGGCGTACCCGGGCGCATCATCAAGCGCAACGGCTGCCGCGTGTTCGAGGAGAGCTTCGACGCCAAGCAGCATCGCGAGTACATGCCCGACGATGCCGCCGAGCAGAGCGCCCTCAACCGTCAGGGCATCACCGAAAACACCCGTCGCGTCAAGGAACTCGAGCGAGAGGTGGCCGAGCTCAAAGCCCTCGTCGCCAAGCTCGTGGACGAGCGCTAGGGCCGCGGGCAACCGCCACAGCATGAACGCCAACACAAAAGGCACGCCAGGGAATCCGCCCCCGGCGTGCCTTCTTTTCGATGTGACATGCGGGACTGTCCCTTTGTCACCTTATGCGAACTGGCTTAGGTAGAGGTCGGCATAAGCGCCCTCGGCAGCCAGCAGTTCCTTGTGCGTACCCTGCTCGATGATATTGCCGTGATCCATGACCAGGATGAGGTCGGCATCCACGATCGTCGACAGGCGATGCGCGATCACAAAGCTCGTGCGCCCGCGCATGAGCGCGTCCATGGCGCGGCCGATGGCGAGCTCGGTGCGCGTGTCCACGCTCGACGTCGCCTCGTCCAGGATGAGGATCGCCGGGTTGTTGAGCAGCACGCGCGCGATGGTCAGCAGCTGACGTTGGCCCTGGCTGATGCTCTCGGCGTCGTTAGCCACACGCGTGTCGTAGCCCTGCGGCATAGTGCGCACAAAGAAGTCGACCTGAGCGGCACGCGCGGCCGCGACAATCTCCTCGCGCGTCGCCTCGGGACAGCCATAGGCGATGTTCTCGGCAATGGTGCCATCGAACAACCAGGCGTCCTGCAACACCATGCCAAACTGCTGGCGCAGCTCGCCGCGGTCCATGCGGCTCGTGTCTACGCCGTCGAGCGTAATACGCCCGCCGTCAATCTCGTAGAAGCGCATGAGCAGGTTGATGAGCGTAGTCTTGCCCGCGCCCGTGGTTCCCACCACGGCGATCTTCTGGCCCGGCTCGGCGGTAAACGACACGTCGCGCATGAGCGGCTTGTCGGGCGCATAACCAAAGCGCACATGCTCAAAGGCGACGCGGCCCTCCACGCGACCCGGCAGCTTGGCGGCCTCGCCCGGCTGCGGATCCGCCTCCATCTCGGGTTCATCGAGCAGGTCGAACACGCGCTCCGCACTCGCCAGCGCGCTCTGCAGCGAGTTGAAGGTAAACGACAGCTGCGTCATGGGCTCGGATGCCTCGTAGATAAACTGGAAGAACGCCTGGAACACACCGACGGTCATGTGGCCGGCAACCAGCATGCTGCAGCCCACAATCGCAATCACGATCTGTGCCAGGCGGCCGATAAAGCGCACCGCGGGGCCGACGGCGTTAATCATAAAGTCGGCCTTAGCACTCACGCGCGCTAGCTCGCTCGAGGCCTGGTGCACCTCGGCAGAGCTCTGACGCTCGCGGTTAAACGCGCGAATCACCAGACGGCCCGAATAGCCTTCCTCGACCGCACTCGTAATCTTGGACACCCACTCCTGGCGCTCACCGGTTACGTCATGCGTGCGACGCGAGACCACCTTGGTCACCAGCAGCGACAACGCCGTAAAGAACAAAAAGACCAGCGTAAGTGGCACGCTAAACACGAACATCACGCTCACGGCGCCCACCACGGTGCCGATCGACACCAGAAGCTGCAGCAAGCCGCGCTGCATGCTCTCGGACATCTTGTCCAAGTCATTGGTCGCGCGGCTAACGACCTCGCCGGGACGATGCGCGTCAAAATAGGCGAGCGGCAGACGATTGAGCTTTTGGGCGATGCGGTTACGCAGACGCAAGTTGAGGCGTTCGGCCACGCTCGACATCAAAAAGCTCTGGAGCGCGTAGAACGAGGCAGCGGCCGTCCAAATCATAAAGTAGATGAAGATGGTCCTGCCGCAATTCTCCCAGGTGATGTTGAAGGTGGTGTCGTTGGCAAACGCCACCTGAATGTGGCCCCACAGCTCATCGATCACGCGGGCGCTATATGCCGGCGCAGCGGTGTTAAAGATGGCATAGAACACAATGCTCGCGAACACGATATAGAAGCGCCAATGGTCGCCGGCAGCCTCGCTCCACAGGCGGCGCACCGTCGCCCAGGTATCCCGAGGCGTCTCGTCCTCGTCTTCATCGTCCACATCGCGCATGCGCTCCGCCTCGGCTCGAGCCCGCTCATCCTCGGCTCGTTCGTTTGCCTCGTAAAGCGCTTGGCGACGAGCCTCACGCGCGGCTGCAGCCTTGGCGGCCTCATCCAGGTCGGACGTGGCGCCCGTCTCCTCGACTGTCTCTGCAACCGCGGCGTCATCGGCGATGCCCTGCTTCTTGAGCTCCTCGGTCATGCTACTCACCTCCCTTCATCTGCGATTCCGCGATAGCGCGGTACACCTCGCAGGTTTCCATGAGCTCGTCGTGCGTGCCTAGGCCCACGATCTTGCCGTCTTTGAGCACCACGATCTGATCGGCATGCAAAATAGTCGAGATGCGCTGGGCGATGATGAGCACCGCGGCATCGCGCGTCTCGTCCTGCAGCGCATGGCGCAGTGCCGCATCGGTCTTAAAGTCCAGGGCCGAAAAACTGTCATCGAAGATATATAAATCGGCATGCTTCATGAGTGCGCGGGCGATCGCCAGGCGCTGGCGCTGGCCGCCCGAGAAGTTCGTACCGCCCTGGGCCACCGGCGTATCGAGCCCCTGGGGCTGGTCGAGCACAAAGGTGCTCTGGGCAACCTCCAGCGCATGGAGCATGTCAGCCTCGGTCGCGCCCTCGTTGCCAAAGCGCAGGTTGCTTGCAACGGTGCCCGAGAACAGCCATGCCTTCTGCGGCACGTAAGCGATATGCCCGCGAATCTCACCTTGCGAAATGTCGCGCAGATCGACGCCGTTCAGGCGAATGGTGCCCTTCGTGGCATCGTGGAAACGCAACAAGAGCTTGGCTACCGTCGATTTGCCCGATCCCGTCGAACCCACGATCGCGGTCGTCTGGCCACGGCGACAGACAAAGCTCAGGTCGCACAGGGTGTCCTCGTCGGCATCGTCAAAACGGAACGACATGTGGTCGAACACGGCCACCGCGTCGGCCCCATCTGCGGACTCAGGCGCCCCGTCGCCCAGCGTAGCCTTGCCGTCCACGATGCTCGGCTCGATTTCGAGCACCTGCTGCGCACGGTTGAGGCACGCCGCAGCGCGCGGAAGCGTCAGAATCACCATCTGCGCCATCATCACAAAGAAAAGGATCAGGATCGCGTACTCCAGCACGGCCGAGATGCTGCCGATTTGCATGGCATGGGCGCCCACGCGGTTGCCGCCCACCCACAGCACCGCCACTTCGGCGATGTTCATCAAAAAGAAGCTGGAGCTGTCGAGACCCACAAACAGGTGGTTGACCTTGATGGCGTTGGCCGCGTAATCGCTAAACACCTCGTCCAGGCGCTGCTCCTCGTGGCGCTCCTTGTTAAATGCGCGGATAACGCGCACGCCCACGATATTTTCGCGCAGCACCACGTTCATACGGTCGATAAAGCTCTGCAGGCGCATAAAGATCGGCGCGGCGTTGGCCACGGTAAAGACCGCCGCCACCAGCACGATCGCAACGACCACGCCCAGCAGCGTGCCCATGGCAGGATCGATAAACCAGGCAAAAATGATGCCCGCCACGGCCAAGAACGGTACCGGCAGCACCAACTGAATCGTCTGAAGGACAGCCTGCTGAATCACGTTGATGTCGTTGAGTGAGCGCGTGATCATCGAACCCGTGCCAAAGCGCTCAAAGTCGCTAGCCGCGAGTTCGAGCGACTTGTCGTACACGGCATTGCGGATATCGCAGGCCACGTTGGCGGCCAGGCGCGCCGAAAGATAGCAGCCCAGCACCGTGCCGCCGCTGGCCATGCCGGTCGCGATAAGCATGTACAGGCCGTTGTGTAAAATATAGTCGATATCGCCCGTGGTAATACCGGTGTTGACCATGTTCGCCAGCATCGTGGGAACCAACAGCGTACCGACGTTATCTATCAGCACCGCAAACAGCGTCACCGCAATCAGCCCGCGATACGGCCTCATAAACCTCATTAAGAGTCGCATGTCTCCCCTTCGCTCTTATCGTCAGCCTCGTTCTCAGCGGCCACTTGCCGTTTAAATGCCTCGCACTCTTCGTTCAGAACATGGGAGAACTTACCGACCAAGCGCATGATCTCGCGCTGTTCCCACGGCTCGAGCGCCTCGAATGCCTGTTGCTCGGCTTTTTGCGCTGGCAACGCGTAGCGCTTGGCAAACCGCACGCCTTCTTCGGTCAGTCGCACAACCTTGTTCTTACGACTACCTTCGGCAAACTCCAACGTCGCAAGCCCTCGCGCCCTAAGCGTCTTGATCGCCGAATTGATGGTCTGTTTGCTGTAGAACCATTCACTTGTCAGCCGACTCACGGCAACGCTTCCGCCCGCTGCACTCGTGTCGACGAGCATCCAGTAGGCGCAGTCCGAAAGACCGCAGGTGCGCGCGAACTCCGAATAGATACGGTCAAGCCCGTTGAGCATCCGGTCAAAATCGACCAACGTAACCGCGCAATCCATCTCTCCCACCATTCGGTAGTCCGAGTTTTGACTAATTGTAGTTTCAGGTTAGTCCGAGTTTTGACTATCGTCAAGGGCGGCCGTGCAAGACGTGCGACCTATGCAACATATCGACAAAAAAGACCGCCGGCGCGGGGGCGGCGCCGGCGGTTGCGAGAGAATATCGAGTGTTGGCTGTTAAGCAGCGACGGCCTCGTAGACCGTGGCGCCCGAGAAGCTGTCGTGCAGGCTCTTGCCGCAGATCCACGGCAGTTCGACGACCTCGCAGACCGTGTTGACCAGCTCGGAGCAGTCAGTAAAGTGGCCCTTATCGTTGAGGGCCTCGCAATCCTGAACACGCCAATAGCCATCGGTGTGCGTGATGTAGTACTCGTGATCGTTGATCGAAACGAAAGCGCGCGTCTTGGAACGCAGCAGCTTCAGAAATCCTTCGAAGTCGGTCTCGACGACATCTCCAGCCTGGAACATGATGTTACCTCCTGGCCCGGCGCCACCATGGCGCGTTGATAAACGTTGGCACTCCTTTAGTAAAACCTTTATCAGAGCTTATGCGCGCATCATTTAGGCAAGTGGTAAAAAACCGCAGGGTAGACGGGATAAAACGTTTAATCATCCCACCGGTTTGTCACATTCTTGCTGAAGTTTTATGCAAACCAACTTTTCCACTTGGTAGCTTGCGTTGTTTGGGGCCGGCTGCGCGATTACGATTTTGGTTCGGCGGGTAAGAACGAGGCATCGAAACCAACGTCAGGAGGACACATGGAGACCATCGAGGCGCTCATCCACCGCCGCAGCTGCCGCAACTACGGCGATCGCCCCGTCGAGGCAGAAAAGCTCGCACGCATTATCGAAGCTGGCCAGTACGCGCCGAGCGGCATGGGACGCCAGCCGGTCACATTCGTCGCCGTCACCGACCCCGCAACCGTCGAGCGCCTCTCGCAGCTCAACGCCCAAGTTATGGGCAGCGAGGGAGATCCCTTCTACGGCGCCAAGACCGTTGTGGTGGTGCTCGTCGACCGCAGCGTGCCCACGCACCTGGAAGACGGCTCACTCGCCATGGGCAACCTGCTCAACGCAGCCTATGCGCTGGGCGTCGATTCGTGTTGGATCCACCGCGCGCACGAGGTCTTTGACTCGCCCGAGGGACTGGAACTGCTGGCCAAGTGGGGTCTGCCCGCCGACGGAAGCCTGCGCGGTGTGGGCAACTGCATTCTGGGCTACGCCGAGGGCACGCTTCCCGAGGCAAAGCCGCGCCGCGACAACGTCGTGTATGTTCCGCCGTTCTAACAAACGGCGGACCACTTGACGCTGCGCGGGCCGCATTCACGCCAATCTGACGTTCAATTTCGAGGGCGCGACCAGAAGGTCAGCGCCCTCTCATTTCACGTCACCTTGGCGCAAATGCGGCCCGCTCGCTGTTGGTGCCTGACATCGAGTGAGCCACTGTTGGCATCCGGCACCTGGGCAGCTAATTAACGGGGTGGTAGAAGGTATCGACGACCGTTTGCTTTACGTTGTCCTGATCCAGATAGAACTCGGCGAAGGTGTCGCCCTGCTGCATGGTGCCCTGCAGCGTCACGACATCAAACGAAGTCAGGCCGTGCTCAAGCATCGTGGTCGCCAGATAGCTGAACTCGTCGAGACCCAAATTGGTCCACGTATAGTCGCCCATGGCCTGATACAGGCTGATGAGCATGGCGGGGTTGCTCTTGGCACTGCTGAGTACCTTCGACGCAAACGCCTGCACGTAGCTCACCTGGCGCGCTGTGCGATCCAGCGAAGACGTCAGATTCGTCGTGTCGCGCCACTGCACGTACTTTTCCGCCGTTGTACCAAACAGCGTGGTCTCCTGGCCCTCGACAACCGACGTGCCCGGCACGGTCTGCGTAGGCACCAGCGTCACACCGCCGATGGAGTCATTAATGGGAGCCACGCCCTCGATATTGAGCGTGTAGTAATAGTCGACCGGAATGTTATCGAGCACACGCGAGGCAGCGGCGGCCGTCAGCGCCGATGAGTTGTCGCCATCGGTGCCATAGGCAAACTGCAAGCACAGCTGCTCGGTCACCTGACCGGCAAACGAACCATTGGAATACGTATCTACGGCAACCATGCTGTCGCGCGGGATGATAATGCCGCGGGCCTCGCCCGTGTCGGTATTAAGCGCTACGACCATCACAGTATCGGACTGGCCCTTTTGCGTACCGTCATCGTTATTGCGGCCATCAAAGCCGATAAACGCCACCGTGGCCATATGCTTGTTGAGCGCATACTTCTTGCCGTTATAGGTAATGGTGTCGCCCTTGGCCTTAATGACCTTTTCGGTCTTTTCCTCAATCTTCTTTTTGCCTTGGTTCACGCTGTGATTCACAAAGCCCCAGCCGGCAGCAGCAACCGCACCAATCACGAGCAGCACGATCAGCAGCGTGCGGATACGGCGGCGGCGCTTGATGCGCTTAATCGACTCTTTGGAGCGTCGACGACGCTGAGGTCCTGCCTCATCAAGCGAAGGCCACTCTACCTCATCAACAGGCTGCGCCGCAGCTTCATCGGTCTTTGCCGATGCGTCGGACGGAGCCTCGGCCTTGCCCTGGGATTTTTCGTCAGATTGAGGTGTCGGAGTGCCTTTGGTCTCCCATTGAGGCTCGACAGGCTCCGCCGCATCCCGAACCTGCTGCTCGGGATTGTTTACTTGATTTTCGTCGGGATCCACCGCATCGATAAAGTGCTTGCCACGGGGGTTCATGACTATTTTGTCTCCTGGTCGCTTGTTAACACACCGCTCACAATATAGCGCGAGTTGCCCTGCGAGCTATCGAGCATGCAGGTGCTCAACTGTACAATCTTACTATCTGCATCAAGTGTCACGCCGTCACGTACATTTTTGAGCAATGCGTCCGGATTACAGACCGAATTAAAGTAGTCCTGGCGCACGGCAGGGTCGGCAAAGTTAAACGAGTTGAGAATGTGGCGATCGTCATATTGATAGGCCGAGACAATCTTGTACGTCAGAATATGGCCCGGCGTGTAGATATAGAACTCGCCGTTCTCGTTAAAGAAGTCCGCGTCCTCAAAGTTATGCAAGTTGTGGAACACACCGCCGTTCACATGGCCGTAGATCACCGTGACGGAATCGCTAAAGTCGCGCGCGTTTGCCATCTGGCTAAATGCTGTGCCATACGGGTCGTACTTGCCGTCCTTGTCGTGGTCCAGATAAAACAGGTCGTCCTTCGTGCTCTGCAGCAAGGGCGTGTTGATATCCGCACCCGGAATGTAGAGCCACGCATAGATATCGGCATTCTCTTGAATGAGCGGTGCAAAGTCGATGGGGTTGTCCGGCAGCTCCTTGCCCTTTGATTCGACCTTCGTGGCGGGCTTGCCTGTTGCACTCATCTCCTCGGCGCGCTGCTGCTCTAGATGATTCATATAGAGCACGTAGCCGCCGCAGCCGACTGCGACCAGCAACAACACTACGAAAACGCCCTTGAGTATCGTGGCGCGACGCTTTTTGTCCGAGTCGCCCATATGCTTAACTTCCATATGCTTGCCCTGCGGCTGCTGTGCCATGGTGTTCCCTTACCCTGTAAATCGGCCAAAAAAAGGACCCGCACAAGTACGGGTCCTCAAATCTTACGGTTGAAACCGTATGTGTGCTAGTTGTTCTTGCGAAGAGCAACAAAAGCGCAGGCAGCGCCAGCAGCGGCAACAGCAGCCACAGCGGCAACAGCGGTGGTGTTCACGCCGGTAGCCGGGGACTTAGCACCGTTGTCGGTGGTAGCAGCGCCAGCAGCGGTCTTCTCGGCCACAATGGTGTAGATGGAGAGCTTGGTAACCTTAAAGGTAACATTGCCGTTGTTGTCGGCAGTGAGGTTCAGGGTCTCCTTGCTACCGTCGTTGTGCTGGACATAGACGGTAACCTTGGCGTTGGCGTAAGCCTTGCCAAGGGTGAAGGTGACGGTCAGCGGGTTGGACTCAGAAACGGTACCCTCGACGGTCTCGGTGATCTCAAAGGAAGCGACCACGTTGGCGTTGGCAGGGGTGCCCTCAGCGTTCTTGGTGGTGGAAGCAACCTTGACGTTAGCGTTGTTAACGCTGGCGGTCACGTTGTTGGCGCCGGTGGCGGTGGTGTTGGCAGGGCTCGGGGCGGCGAAAGCAGCCACGGGCAGAGCCAGGGCAAGAGCGAGAACGCTCAGTGCTGCCATGAATCTCTTCTTCATGTTAGGTACTCCTCAACTTGCAGCTTGTGGACCTTTAAGTGCCTAGTAGTATAGCCCTTTTTTGTAAATTGTGACTAATGAGTTCTATATGAAACAACATTGCTGCTTTTTTGCTCACTCATTGTCCCCAAACAGCGACTTAGTGTGATGGTTCTGTGACTTATTGGCCTTGCGTTACCGGCGTGACCTGCGAACCCACGCCGTTCGCACCGGTTTCGCCAACCTCGCCGTCCGCGTCCTCGTCCTTCTGGGCATCGGCGATTGTTGCGGCTGCGGCAACAATACCGCGCTGAGGCGCCACACCCGTCTGGGTCTGGGCGCCCTCGACAAGCTCCGTGCCGGCATGCGCGAGCTCGGCAGATTTGAACATCGCACTTAGATCGACTCCACCGCCGGCGTAGCCAAGCGCCGCAAGTGCGACCACGATGACGGCGATAACAACCGCAATAGGCACATAGCGATGCCATCCCGCCGGATTGAGCCCGCTGCGGCGAGCCGCGCCGCGGCTAATATAACCAAGCGTTCCATCGTGCTTGAGCTTGGAGCCAACCACGCGCTTGCGCCCCCACAGCGACGACTCGGCCTGCATGGCCAGGCGGGCGCTTGCCGAAGGATAGCCGTATTTGGTGCGCTTGAACGAGCCATCGAATCCCGACGCGTGTTTGCCCCACGTCCGGGACGTCGTGCGGCGGCTGACTGGAGCCGTGCCCCGTCTAGTCCGGTTTGGTTTTGAAGTCTCCGCCATACGCCCCCGCACGCCGTAACGCAATCGAAACATTACTGCTTTGGACTGTAGCACACACGTCGCATGCGGTCACGGGCACCTCGCCTAACGGTCACCGTCCTTCAGCAAGCGCCACAGGGTCGTGCGGCTTATGCCCAGCACCTCGGCAGCGCGGGTCCGGTTGCCCTGAAGGTAGCCTACGACCAGCCGCGCGATGTCGCGTTCGGTATCGGCCAGTGGACGCAGGATATACAGGTCGCTGTCGAGCGTCGGCGCTCCAAAGGTTGCGGTCTTGATGACGTCCTCCTGGGCGAGCACCTCCTCCGCCACCGCGCGCTCCGCCACACCCGACCCTACTAATATATAGAGTCGTTCCGAGACCTCGCGAAGCTGCAGATAGTTGCGTGGCCAGCGATAGGCATTGAGCGTCGAGGCCGCCTCCTCGGACATGGTCGAGGCGGTGGTTTCAAAGATACCCGCCAGATATGACAAATACCGCGCGACCTTTTTCGATGCGCCGCCCTGCTCGGCAATCGCAGGCGCCACACTTACCGCGCACGCTAAGCGCTCGGTTACAAAAGCGGCCTGATCGCTTTCGCTGCCGCCCGGCATGTCGTTTGCCGTCAGCACCACATGGCAACGCGCAGCCAGCGCCGTGTCGGTCATCGTAGAGACAAGCTCGCGCAGGCGCTGCGGCGAAAGTGCATGCCAACCGCCAATACAAAGGGTCAGCCTTGCCTGGAACAGCGGCGATTCCGAGCTTTTGAGCAGATGGCGCCAGCCGCGATCTGTGAGCTCGTCAAGTGCCACGGACACAAAGGGTTCGTCGGCATAAGGCCCATCCAGATAGAGGCGTTTTGCAATCTCTGCCTGGCCAGCACCCAGCTCGCCCTCCAACATGAGGGGCACGCCGCGGGCATAGCTTTCGCAGACGGGGCCAGCGACCGCGGCGGCACCCTCGATAACACCGTACGCGCTTGCCTCGTAGCGCGCCTCGACCTCATCTGCGTTAAGCCACTCAATACCCGCGTGTGCCGCCACACCGTGCACCTCGCGGACCACGACCACCCAAAGCGCGCCGTATTCCTTGGCGACCGGACGCACCGTGAGGCTCAAGCGCATTCCAGCATGCCCCATTACCAGGCGCGCGCCGTCACCCACGCGCCCCAGACGCTCGGTAACAAATACCGCGACATCTTGCTCGAGCGCGATATCATCCATGGTCGAAATCGCCACGTGTCCATGCCCATCGATTGCCAACGCCGAGGCCCCGGCAGCAGCCAGGGCCTCGATCAAGATTTGCAGTTTGGCATCACTGTTCATATTGCGCCCCGTCCTCGGCGCCACGCCGCCACCGACGGCCGCGCGGGCGAGTGTTTCAAAATTGAACGATATTGCTCACCAAACACTATAGGGCAGAAGCCGCCGTCCTGCGAGTATATGAGTTGCCCCGCATCGCCATCCTGGCGGGGCGATAAGAGCTCTTCGGGACCTATAAACCTGCGGACAAGCCATACCCGCAAGAGCTCCTATCGCTCCACCGTGGACATGCGCTCACCAGCACGCAGCGCGCAAATAAGCTACTTCTCTACCAGATTCCCAGCACGTGCTGCATTCCCAAACTCATGCACGCAATGCCAATCCAGCAGCA
>CAJMSG010000042.1:0-12353 GCA_905216105.1 uncultured bacterium
ATTAAGAAGTCCGGCGCGCTCGTCACCCCGGGCGATTGCTTCGAGGAGCCCAAGAGCATGCGCATCGGCTATGCATATTCCGATAACACCGACGACCTGCAGAAGGGTCTGGATGCCATCTCCGCGTACATGCGTACGCTCGAGTAGAGGCTCGAGGGCGAAGTGATGGGGTCGATCGGTTTAGGACCGAGGGCCCCTATTTTCTCTCAAGGCTACCGAACACTTTTGTCATATTAGGTGCCCACGGGGTCGTATCGCCGCGACGCCGTGGGCATAATGGTGTGGAAGGTGCAAGTTACGCGAAATGGGAGGACACATGGCGCTGATCTATGTCGTTGAGGACGACGAGCCCATTCGTCGTGAGCTTGTCGACATTCTTGCCCGCGCCGGGTTTGAAATCGAGGCCTGCGAATCGTTCGAGCACGTCTCGCGCGATATTCTCGCCGCCGCTCCCGACCTGGTGCTGCTCGACCTCACGCTCCCTGTCAAAGACGGCCAGCACATCTGCCATGAGGTTCGCCGCGAATCCGAGGTTCCCATCATCGTCCTCACGTCGCGCACGACCGAGATTGACGAGGTCATGGCCATGACGCTCGGCGCGGACGACTTTGTTTCCAAGCCCTACAGCGCCCGTGTGCTCGTGGCGCGCATCAACGCACTACTGCGTCGCACCGCGGCGGCGGGCGAGCGCAGCACGCTCGTCCACAAGGGACTGGAGCTCGACCTCGCACGCTCCATGGTCACCAACACGCAAACGGGCACCAGCACCGAGCTCACCAAAAACGAGCTGCGTATCCTCTCGTTGCTTCTGAGCCGCGCGGGCAAGATCGTCTCGCGCTCGGCCATCATGCAGGACCTGTGGGACTCCGATGCCTTCGTGGACGACAATACGCTCACCGTCAACATCAACCGCCTGCGTACCACGCTCGAAAAAATCGGCATCAAGGGGTATTTGACGACGCATCGCGGCCAAGGCTATTCGGTCTAGGGGCCGGCTATGTCGTTTGGCAAGTTCTTTAAAGATGCGCTGCTTCCCGTCGCCGTGTGGACGTGCGGCGTGCTGCTGAGCTGCTTTGTGCTGACGGTCGCCGGTGCTTCGACATCTATTGTGGTCGTGGCGGTCGGCGTGTCCTTTATCTTTGGTATGCTCGGCATCGTGGTCGAGTACGCGCGCCGTCGCCGTTTTCTGCGTCAGCTGGAGCGTGCGGCCGAGGAGCTCGAGAGTCCCGCATGGGTGCAGGAGATGGTGCAATGCCCGACCTATGCCGAGGGCGAGCTCGAGTACGAGGTCTTGCGTCGCGTGGGCAAAGCTGCTTGCGACGAGGTTGCCGAAGGCCGGCGTCAGACCGATGACTATCGCGACTATATCGAGAGCTGGGTCCACGAGGCCAAGCTGCCCCTGGCGGCGGCCCACCTGATTTTGGAAAACCTGGGCGGCAGCGAAGACGACCTGTCGCGCGTGGATGACCTGGGCCGTGAGCTGGCTCGCGTGGAGCGCTATATCGACCAGGTGCTGTACTACGCGCGCTCGGAAGTCGTGGAGCGCGACTACCTGATTCGCCGTTGGGATCTCAAGACCTTGGTGACGGGCGCGATTAAGGCCAACGCGCGTGAGCTCATTGCGGCGCACGTGGCCCCGGTGTGCGAGAACCTCGACTTCGAGGTCTTTACCGACGAGAAGTGGCTCGAGTTTATCTTGGGGCAGCTCATCCAGAACAGCATTAAATACGCGTGCGAGGACGGCGCGAAGATCGTGTTTTCGGGTGCGTTGCTGGACGAGGGCCTGGCGAGCGAACGCATCGAGCTCACCGTCGCGGATAACGGCTGCGGCGTGAGCGCGGCCGACCTGCCGCGCGTGTTCGAGAAGGGCTTTACCGGCGACAACGGCCGCACGACCAAGCGCGCAACGGGCATCGGCCTCTACCTGGTGGCGCGCCTATGCTCCAAAATGGGCATCGACGTCACCGCCGCCTCCGACCCCGGCAAAGGCTTTGTCGTAACCTTCGCCTTCTCAACGAACAAATTCCAATACTTCGAGTAGCCAGGCCGCGTGGCGCGATCGACGGAATCTTCTCGCTTAGGAGGATGGCGATCGCTTTGGCTACTATGTTCACGAACGTGAATATAGGTATTACCTGTAAAGCTATATTCCCGTTCGGGAACATTGTTATATAGTTCTATACTATGTTCACGAATAGGAACATAGCTAAGGGGCGACATGAGAACGGTGAGAACGACTAAAGCGCTCGATGGGCGAATCAAACTTAAGCCGTCTGAAACTGCTTTCTCGGAACGCATGGTTTTCGATCCGGGCGAGATGGGGAAGGCCCTTAGGCTTAGAAGACGTGAACTTGGTCTGACTCAACGCGATGTCGCGACTATGACGGGCCGCAGCCTTCGTGTGATCGGCGACATCGAGCGGGGGCGGACAACGGTCGAAATCGGTGTCATTTTCGACTACGCCTCCATCGTGGATATCGATTTTATTCTGAAGGTGAGGGGAAAATAATGGGCGGCACGCTGTTCGTTCATCGTGAGTTTAAGGGATCCTATCAGCTGCTTGGCCTATTGGAAGAGAATGCTGGGCTTCCGCTATTCACCTATGTCCCCGAGTACCTCGAGAATGCTGACGCGGTTCCGATTTCGTCCTCGTTGCCCTTGTCGGCCGAGACGTTCAGCCCGGACGTAACGAGCTCCTTTTTCTCCGGCATTATTCCAGAGGGACAGCTCAACAGAGACCTTGAGAAAAAGGCTCGGGCGGAGCGCGGCGATTACTTTAAAGTCCTCGATTTGGTTCGCAACGAGCCCGTCGGCGCTTTGATTTTGACGCGAGAACCGTCGGCCGACGGTCTCGAAATGGGCTATGAGGAGATAGGGGAGAGGCAGCTGAACAAGCTGGCGTACGCGCCAGCGGAGGTGGCCTTTGGTCTTGCACTCGAGAGCCGAATTTCTCTTGCGGGCGCCCAGGCGAAAATCGGCCTGTACCATACAGGTGATGACCCATGCGGCGGATGGTATCTGCCCCACGGGGCAGCCCCATCGACGCATATCCTAAAAGCGGGGTCGAAGGCGTTCCCGGGCGAGACGGTGTGCGAAGCGATGTGCGTGAGAGCCGCCTCTCTGATGGACCTATCGGCCGAAGAGTGTTTTCTTATCCGAGTTGAGGATGCCGAGCCAATTATCGCCGTGAGGCGATTTGACCGAGTAACGCCTGATGCCGGACGCTCGGTTGACGGATTGCCAATTCCATACCGTTTGCACCAGGAAGATGTTTGTCAGGCCAAGGGCATCTCGCGTGAGCTTAAATATGAGCCGACGGACGTCAGTTACCTGGGGCTTATCGTCGATGCGGTGCGAAGGGCGTCGACGAATCAAATGGAGGACAGGTTCCTTGTCGGCTATAACCAGCTGTTCGACTATGCCGTAGGTAACTGCGATAACCATCTAAAGAACTGGTCGCTCGTATGGGACGAAAGTTGGAAGCAGGTGAGGTTGGCGCCGCTCTACGACGTGCTGTGTACAACGGTTTATCCCGGCCTCGTTCGTGAGATGGGCGTCTCGTTTGGTGGGAGCCGCAAGATTGACGACGTAACGCGCGGGTCGGTGATGAGCCAAATGATTGGGGCGGGTTTGCCCGGGGGAATTGTTGCCGGAATGATTGCTGATACCTGCAATGAGGTTCCAGACGCGCTAAGAGATGCCGCGCGCGGTCTCAAAGAAGAGGGTTTTTCCGAGGCGGAGGTAATGTTCGAGAAGATCATTCCAGAAGTGCAAGCTCGTCTAAGCAGGATCGCCTTATAACAAAAAAGCGCCGCCCCAAACAAAAACGTGCCGCCCCAACCGGGGCGGCACGCTATCTTTCTTATCAGCCAACTCGCTGAAGTACGGTGACGAAGGCGCAAGGCCGGGAGGGGTTATCTAAGCCGACATCCCGTAGCCGCGAAGCGGCGAGGACGTCGACGTGATAACCCCGCAGGCCTTGCGCCGGCGGGAAGGAACCTACTTCACGACCAAAATGTCGCAGTCGGTATTGCGCAGCAGGAACGTCGAAATCGAGCCCAGTAGCGCGTACTTAATTGAGGACAGGCCGCGGGCGCCGCAGAGCACCAGATCGGGCTTGACCACGTCGAGCATCTCATCCTTAAGCGTCTCACGAATGCGGCCGGTACGAATCATGACCTCGACCTCGGGAATGTCGGGATTGGCCTTGGCCTCCTCGAGCTGCTTGGCGATGGAGTTGTTAAAGGCCTCCTCCAAGCCGTTGACCAGGTCGACCGGATAGGAACCGGCGCTCTCGAGCGCGGTGGAGTCGATGACGTGGCCGATGATCAGCTTAGCGCCGTTGTTCGCGGCGACCTTGATGGCGCGTGCGAGCACAAAATCCTGCTGCTCAGTACCGTCGAGTGAAACAAATACCTTGGTGTAGCCCTCGTTCATGGTTTCCTCCTTGGTCTATCGCACGGGCGCGGGGCTCGTGCGTCGGGCGGGCGCGGGTGCGTTGGCCGCCGGACACTTTATCTTGTTGCAGTTATACCCAAGGATTTCGGTTTGACCGCTCGCAATTCTGTGAACGGACGAGTTTTTTGGTAAGGGTAGGCGCGGTCGCACCGCCAACGGTTGATAATGGGACATCGCCCGCATCGTCCGCAGAACATCTACCGGCGGGTGTCTAATGAGGGGGTCCCTTTGGATATTATCGAGCTTCTAAAATCTGCCTTCATGGGCCTGGTCGAGGGCATCACCGAATGGCTGCCTGTTTCGTCTACCGGTCACATGATCTTGGTGGACGAGTTCGTCAAGATGAACGTGAGCGAGACGTTCTGGAATATGTTCCTGGTCGTGATTCAGCTCGGCGCCATTTTGGCCGTCTGCGTGCTGTTCTTCCATGAGCTCAATCCGTTCTCGCCGAGCAAGGGCAAGGAAGGCCGTCGCGACACGTGGGTGCTGTGGGGCAAGATTGTGCTCGGCTGTATTCCCGCCGCGGCGATCGGCCTGCCGCTTAACGACTGGATGGAGGAGCATTTCTACAACGCTCCCGTCGTGGCGCTGGCGCTTATCGTCTACGGCGTGCTGTTTATCGTGATTGAGAATTGGCGTGCCCGCAAGCGCGAGGAGATGACCGTTGCCGGTTCGTTTGGTTCGCGTGCCGTGGTGTCGGGTGGACGTCCCGCCGGTGCGCACTTTGCGGCGCCTGCCGCGGCTGCTGCCGAGGACGAGGGCGATGACGAGAATCTGGACTTTGGCTCCATCGCCACGCTCGAGGACCTGAGCTGGAAGACTGCGCTGGGTATCGGTTGCTTCCAGGTGCTTTCGCTGGTGCCGGGTACGTCTCGCTCCGGTTCCACTATCATCGGCGGCTTGCTTTTGGGCTGCACGCGTTCGGTGGCGTCCAAGTTCACGTTCTTCCTGGCCATTCCCGTTATGTTTGGTGCGAGCGCGCTTAAGCTGGTCAAGTACTTTATCAAGGGCGGCACGTTTGGCACCAACGAGATCGCCATTTTGGGCGTGGGCTGCGTCGTGGCCTTTGTGGTTTCGCTCATCGCCATCAAGTGGCTCATGGGCTTCGTCCGTCGTCACGACTTCAAGTGCTTCGGCGTCTACCGCATCATCCTGGGCATTGTGGTGCTCGCATACTTCTTTGTCCTGGAGCCGATGCTCGGCCTCTAACTTAGTCGACGCTGCGCGGCGGCCAGAGCGACAACTTGTCATTCAAAGAGGGCGGCATGACCAAAAGGTCTATGCCGCCCTCTTTTCATGCCAATTTGTTCGCTCTGGCCGCCGCTCGCTACCGTTGCCATGACATCGGTGGCTCCGTGATTGGTGCATTGGGGTCAGGTTTCTTTGCACCAACGTGGTGCAGACTAACTTGACCCCATTGCGCCAAATCCGCTGGGGCGTGCCTGATGGCGGCGCGCGGAGTCGTGGTGTGATTTGCGTCGGTGTCCTCGCGGCTCGGTATACTGGTACGGCTCAAACTATGGCGCTGCCCGCAGGCGCGCCGTCCGTCAGATGAGGAGTCGCCCATGACCCAGCCCCTGCCCTGGGAAAAGAACACCGCGGTACCCGTGCCGCCCGCGCCGGAGCCCGTACCGCTCGATGCGTACGCTGCCCCCGCCGCGCCGGAACCCGAGCTCGTTCCGCTCGACATCTACGACGCCCCGGCTCCCGCGCCCAAACCCGCCAAGCCGCTCGTCGACATCGATAGCCTCAACCCCGCCCAGCGCGAGGCGGTCCTGACCACTGAGGGCCCGCTGCTGGTCCTTGCCGGCGCCGGCTCGGGCAAGACCCGCGTCCTGACCTTCCGCATCGCGCACATGCTCGGTGACCTGGGCGTTAAGCCCTGGCAGGTTCTCGCCATCACGTTTACCAACAAGGCCGCGGCCGAGATGCGCGAGCGTCTGGCGGCGCTCATCCCCAACGGCACCCGCGGCATGTGGGTGTGCACCTTCCACGCCATGTGTGTGCGCATGCTGCGCGAGGACGCCGACCTGCTGGGCTACACCGGCCAGTTCACCATTTACGATGACGACGATTCCAAGCGCATGGTGCGCGACATTATGCAGGCCCTCGGCATCGAGCAAAAGCAGTTCCCCATCAACATGATCCGCAGCAAGATCAGCTCGGCCAAAAACGCCATGATCGGCCCCGAGGACATGCTTAAATCCGCCGACAGCCCCAACGACAAAAAGGCCGCGCAGGTCTATCTGGAGCTGGAGCGCCGCCTACGCGCCGCCAACGCGATGGACTTCGATGACCTGCTTGTGCGCACGCTCGAGTTGCTTCGCACCCGCCCCGAGGTGCTCGACAAGTACCAGGAGCGCTTCCGCTACATTAGCGTCGACGAGTATCAGGACACCAACCACGTCCAGTACGAGATCGCCAACCTGCTGGCCGCCAAGTACCAGAACCTCATGGTCGTGGGCGACGACGACCAGTCCATTTACAGCTGGCGCGGCGCCGACATCACCAACATCCTGGACTTTGAGAAGGACTTTAAAGGCTGCAAGACGGTCAAGCTCGAGCAGAACTACCGCTCCACGGGCCATATCCTGAGCGCCGCCAACGCCGTGGTGCGTCACAACTCACAGCGCAAGGACAAGCGCCTGTTTACGGCCGAGGGCGATGGCGAGAAGATCCAGGCCTTCCAGGCAAGCGATGAGCGCGACGAGGGCCGCTGGATTGCCGGCGAGATCGAAAAGCTGCACTCCAAGGGCACGAGTTACGACGACATCGCCGTGTTCTACCGCACCAATGCCCAGTCGCGCATTCTCGAAGATATGTTCCTGCGCGCGGGCGTGCCCTACAAGATCGTGGGCGGCACGCGATTCTTCGACCGTGCCGAGATCCGCGACGTCATGGCCTACCTCAAGATGATCGTGAACCCGGCCGACGAGATGAGCGTCAAGCGCGTCATCAACACGCCGCGCCGCGGCATCGGCTCCACCTCGATCCAAAAGATTGAGCAGCTGGCGCGCGACAACCGTTGCTCGTTCTTCCAAGCCTGCGAGATTGCGACGGCCGAGACGGGCATGTTTAGCGCCAAGGTGCGCAACGGCCTGTCGAGTTTTGTGGCGCTGGTGCGCGAGGGTCGTCGCATGGACGGCGAGCTCAAGGACGTCGTCGAGATGATCGTCGATAAGACGGGCCTGCTGCAGGCATTCCGCGCCGAGGGCACCATGGAGTCC
Source organism: uncultured bacterium (assembly GCA_905216105.1). Classification (GTDB taxonomy): domain Bacteria; phylum Actinomycetota; class Coriobacteriia; order Coriobacteriales; family Coriobacteriaceae; genus Collinsella. The sequence continues at coordinate 7,686 of CAJMSG010000042.1, forward strand.
GAGAGCCGCGCCGAGAACATTCAGGAATTCTTGGGCGTTGCTGCCGAATTTGAAGAGACGCACGAGGATATCGAGGGTACGCTCGAGAGCTTGGAAGAGCTGCGCGCGGCCGGCGTTGCCGACGTGCCTGCCGGCACCGAGTCCGAGCCCGTCGTGGTGAGCGCGCCTGCGCCCGAACCGGGGCCGTCCGCCCCGGCATCCTCGTTTGAGGCACTTGTCGGCGCGCGCGATGCCGCAGGTTCCAATCCGCTCGATAGCCTAGCCGCCCCGGCGCTCTCGCCGCAGGATGCCCTGGCCGCCGCCATCGCGGGCAACGCGTATGCCGCGCCGACGGAGATGCCAGCGGGTGCCGTGCATGCCGACGAGATCGAGCGCACCTACGGTCCGCTCACCTGTAAGGCGCTGCCGGCACTCATGGAGTGGCTGGCCCTGCGCTCCGACTTGGATTCCCTGGCCGGCGAGACGCATGCCATCACCATGATGACCATCCACTCCGCCAAGGGCCTGGAGTTCCCCGCGGTGTTCGTGGCCGGCATGGAGGAGGGCATCTTCCCGCACGTGCACGATTTTGGCGGCAGCGATGATCCGGGCAAGCTCGAGGAGGAGCGTCGCCTGGCCTACGTCGCCATCACGCGTGCTCGTAAGCGCCTGTTCTTGACCTATGCGGCCACGCGTCGCACCTACGGCTCGACCTCTGCCAACCCGCGCTCGCGCTTCCTCAACGAGATTCCGTTTGAGGATATCGAGTTTAGCGGTATCGGTTCTGCCGGTTTTGAGGGCACGGGCTGGGAGAAGCGCGGCGACCGTCACGGCACCTTTGGCTCGGGCATGGGCTCGGATATGTATGGCGGCAAGGTGTTCGGTTCGCATACGCGCTCGACCGGCGGTTCCGGTTCGCGCGGCGGATCGAGCTTTGACGACTTCTTTGGCGGCAGCAGTTACGGGACCGAGCGCCATCGTGGGGTTTCGCCCGACGCCGGCCGTGTTGCCTCGACCTTTGGCTCGGGCGCGCCGCGAGCCAAAAAGCCGTCGTCCAAGGTGTCGCCGACGGTGGAGCGCAAGGTCGATCGCGCTAGCGCGTCGCAGGACTTTGCCGCGGGCGATACCGTGAGTCATAAGACCTTTGGCACGGGTACTGTGATCTCGGTCGCCGGAGACATGATCGAGGTCCAATTCGAAAAAACCGGCCAGACCAAAAAGCTCATGAAGGGCTTTGCGCCTATAGTGAAACTGACCTAGGCGGCTTTCCCAGGCACGGCACCTCGGCCTTCAATCGTCGGGCATGACCTCAAGGTCTATGCCCTCCTCTTTCAGGCCGATCTGCCGCACCTGGAAAACCCGTACATCCGGCTAGGCGGGCGCGCCGGGGGCTTTGGTCGCCTGCTCGGGCAGTCCTGCTCGCACGGAGAGCACATTAAGTGCTCTCCGGCTCGTGCGGAACTCGCGATCGATGTTGCCCTATACGCCCGCCCAGGTCCTTGGGTAACGTTGCTGGACGAACGTCGCTTTGCTCGTTCGCTTTTTGATCTGGAGAGCCGGGTGGGCTGATATATAGATATGAGTTGGGGCTCTCCCGTTTGATGAGCGGGGGAGCCCCTTGTTGCGTTTGGGTTGTTGGTGCGATCTACAGGTGCGAGACGATCAGTTCCATCTTGCCTTTAAGTTCGATCTGGTCCACGGTGCTCGGAGCCAGCAGGTGGCTTCCCTTGTGGACGGGGTCGCCGCAGACGGTGCCTTCGCCGTCGATGACCGACAGGCACATGAAGGGCCAGCGCTGGTCGAGGGTCTTGCTGCCGTCGACGCGCACACGATCGACGGTGTAGCAGGAGTTAGACTCGAGCTCGGTCACGCCATCGACTTCGGGCGCGGTCACCGTGCCGTCGGTCGGAGCCTGAGCATCAAAGTCGATGCAGTCGAGGCTCTGCTCAATGTGCAGCGGGCGCAGCTTGCCATCGGTGCCGGGACGGTCGTAGTCGTACAGGCGATATGTCACGTCGCTCGACTGCTGCGTCTCCAAAATGAGCGTGCCGGTCTTGATGGCGTGCACGGTGCCGGAATCAATCTGGAAAAAGTCGCCCTTGTGGATCGGCAGCACGTTGAGCATGTCGTCCCAGCGGCCGTCCTCGATCATCTGTGCGGCCTCGGCGCGGTCATGCGCGCGCTGGCCGACGATAATCGTGGAGCCGGGCTCGCAGTCCAGCACATACCAGCACTCGGTTTTGCCCAGGCTGCCGTTCTCGTGCTCGGCGGCGTACTCGTCGTTGGGGTGAATCTGGATCGAAAGGTCGTCCTTGGCGTCCAGAATCTTAACGAGCAGCGGGAATTCCTTGCCTTTGCAGTTGCCAAAGAGTTCGCGGTGCTCGGCCCACAGCCACGACAGCGTGTGGCCGGCATACGGGCCCTCCGCAATCTGGCAGTCGCCATTGGGGTGGGCCGAGATGGCCCAGCACTCACCGATGGGACCCTTGGGAATGTCGTAACCAAATACGGTTTCGAGCTGGCGGCCGCCCCAGATCTTCTCGTGAAAGATCGGCGTCAGTTTAATCAAATCGGACATGTTCATACCCCCATTGTGTTGCGCGGGCGCTGCACGAAACAGCTCAAAGCGAGCGCCCGGATGACTACAAAAACCTATGCCAACGTTACGTTGTGCAACTCAAAGCGGTCGCCAACGTTGCGCGAGACCGAATACTCAAAGGCCGCGCCGCTGTCCAAAAAGCCAATCTGGGTGAGCTCGAGCAGGGGAGAGCCAAGTTTGGTGTCCAGGCGCTTGGCTTCTTCCTCGGTTGCTGCCACAGCGCGAATGGTACGGTGGAAGCTCGATATCTTCAGCCCACATTGCTCGCGGATGAAGTGGTAGACCGATCCGTACAGGTCCTTCTTTTTAAGGCCTGGAATCAGCTCGAGGGGCATGTAGGTGTACTCGATAACGATGGGCTTCTCATCGGCCTGACGCACGCGCACGATGTGATAGGCAAAGTCATCCTCGGCAATTCCCAGCTGGGTTGCGATGTCCGCTGGTGGATTAACAATCGAGAAATCGTAGACCACCGAGGTCACCTTCTCCCCGCGGTGCTCATACGAAAAACCCTGGGCACGGTCGTTTTTGCCCTGGAAAAACGCCTGGCCGGGAAGTCCCGCCGTGTCCTTAACGTAGGTACCCGATCCACGACGGCTGGTAATAAGACCTTCCTCGGTGATTTGCTCGATAGCTCGTTTGACGGTGATTTTGGAAACGCTATAGAGCCCGCAGAACTCAACGACGGTGGGAAGTTTGTCGCCCGGTTTAAGAGCACCATCCTCGATACTTCGACGAATATCTGCAGCTATCGCCTCGTATTTGGGAATCAAGGAACCTCCTTTCCAACTTGATTGAGAATAAAAGAAAGTATAGTCAACGCCTAAGTATCTCTATTGAGTTATTGAAAAGTTCGAGAACGATAAAATCAAAAGACGCCCCGCTTGTAAAATCAAAGCGTTTTAAATGATAAACATCTGAGTAGTGTCGTGTTGAGGAATGATCGGTCCGAGGGCGGGACCGAACCGATATAGCGGCCAGCGAACCGAATCTCGTACTCTGCGTTTTCCCAGATAAAACCTGCCAAAACAAACCTGTCTCTTTTTGGTAGGTTTTTGCCTTGGGAGCGGTACCATACAGGCAATGTTTAAACGAGAAAGGTGGGCTCTCATGGAACCTAAGCAGTACTACATCGGCATTGACGTCGGCGGCACTTCGGTTAAGGAGGGCCTGTTCGACGAGGACGGAAACCTGCTTGCCAAGGCCAGCGTGCCCACGCCTCCCATCGTTGACGCTGCGGGCTTTGCCGCGGTGACCGAGGCTATCGACCAGGTGGTCGCCAAGGCGCAGATTCCGCGTGCCTTTGTGGCAGGCATTGGCCTGGCCGTTCCGTGCCCCATCCCGGCGTCGGGCGATGCCAAGGTCAAGGCCAACATTGCCATTAACCTGCCCGAGCTGAGGATTGCCATTCAAAAGCACTGCCCCGACGCGGTCGTTAAGTACGAGAACGATGCCAACGCCGCTGCCATGGGCGAGGCCTGGCTCGGTTCTGCCAAGGGCGTGCAGAACGTCGTGATGGTCACCATCGGTACCGGCGTGGGCGGCGGCGTAATCGTCAACGGCGACGTGGTATCGGGCGTTGTGGGTGCTGGCGGTGAGATTGGCCACATGTGCCTGAACCCGGCTGAGGAGCGCACCTGCGGCTGCGGCGGCCATGGCCATCTGGAGCAGTATTCCAGCGCCACCGGCGTGGTGAGCAACTACCTTGCCGAGTGCAAGAAGGCGGGCGTCGAGCCCATCGAGCTCACCGGCCCCTCCGATTCCAAGGACGTGTTCCAGGCCTGCCGCGAGGGTGACAAGCTCGCGTTGGCAGCTGCCGATACCATGGCCGACTACCTCGGCCGCGCCCTGGCGCTTATTGCCAACGTGGTCGATCCCGAGATGTTCCTGATCGGCGGCGGTGCTTCCGCTTCGGCCGATGTCTACCTCGACGCAGTTCGCGAGCACTTCCAGCGCTACGCGCTTTCCGCCTCGCGTGAGACGCCCATCAAGGTCGCTTCGCTCGGCAACGACGCCGGCATCATCGGTGCCGCCTACGTAGCCCTGCGCGCCGCCGGTAAATAGCTGGTGCAAGGGGGACAGGTTACTTT
>CAJMSG010000043.1:0-12317 GCA_905216105.1 uncultured bacterium
GGGTGCGGCAGGACGTCGCGGATGTTGCCCACGCCGGTGAGGTACATCACCAAGCGCTCGAAGCCCAGACCGTAGCCGGCGTGCTTGCAGGAACCGTAGCGGCGCAGGTCAAGGTAGTACTTGTACTGCTCGGGATTCATACCCAGGTCCTTGATGCGGGCCTCGAGCAGATCCAGGCGCTCCTCGCGCTGGGAGCCGCCGATAATCTCGCCGATACCGGGAACCAGGCAGTCGGCGGCGGCGACGGTCTTGCCGTCCTCGTTCATGCGCATGTAGAACGCCTTGATCTCGGCCGGGTAGTCGGTTACGAAGGTCGGGCGCTTAAAGTGCTCCTCGGTCAGGAAACGCTCGTGCTCGGTTTGCAGGTCGATGCCCCAGCTCACGGGATAGTCAAACTTGTGACCCGCAGCGACTGCCTGCTCCAGGATCTCGACGGCCTCGGTATAGGTGACGCGGGCAAAGTTGGAGTTGGCGACATGGTCCAGGCGCTCGAGCAGGCCCTTGTCCACAAACTTGTTGAGCATGTTGAGCTCGTCGGGGCAGGTGGCCATAACGTCCTTAAGGACGTACTTGAGCATAGCCTCGGCGTTATCCATGTAGTCGTTGAGGTCGGCAAATGCCATCTCGGGCTCAATCATCCAAAACTCGGCGGCGTGGCGCGTGGTGTTGGAGTTTTCGGCGCGGAAGGTGGGGCCAAAGGTGTACACGTCGCCAAAGGCCATGGCAAAGTTCTCGGCATTGAGCTGGCCGGACACGGTGAGGCTCGCATGCTTGCCAAAGAAGTCCTGGCTCCAGTCGACCTCGCCGGACTCGGTGAGGGGCGGGTTTTTGGGGTCGAGCGTGGTCACGCGGAACATCTCGCCGGCGCCCTCGCAGTCACTCGTGGTGATGATGGGGGTGTTGACGTAGACAAAGCCCTGCTCCTGGAAGAAGCGGTGGATGGCGGCAGCCGCGACAGAGCGGATACGGAACACGGCGCGGAACAGGTTGGTGCGCGGGCGCAGGTGCTGCTGGGTGCGCAGGAACTCGACGGTGGCACGCTTCTTCTGCAGCGGGTAATCCGGGGCGCTGACGCCCTCGACCTCGATGGAGGTGGCAGAAAGCTCGAAGGGCTGGGGCGCATCGGGGGTCAGCTTGACGGTGCCGCTGCAGATGAGGGCGGCCGAGACGTTTTGATGGGCGATCTCGTCGTAGTTGTCGAGCGCCTCGCGGTTCATGACGACCTGCAGGTCGCGGAAGCAGCTGCCGTCGTTGAGTGTGACGAAGCCAAAGTTCTTCATGTCGCGGACGGACTTGACCCAGCCGGCAACGGTGACGGTCTGGCCACCGAGCGACTCGGCATCGGCATAGAGCTGCGCGATTTTGGTGCGGTTCACGTATCCTCCCATAACGGTTGTACGGATTATTTCCAAACAGTTAACCATTCTAACCCGCGAGTGGGGGCGTAGCAAAACGTCAGGCGTGATGTATGGGCGTGACGTGGGCGCCGCGCAAGCGCCGATTTTGCGGTGCCTAGTGCCCGCAGATGGCTTGGCGTATGAGAGCAGCGTAGGTGTCGATTCCCGCCTGGGTGAGGTGTGTGCCGTCGTCGACAAGGTATTCGCTGTGGCCCTCTGAGGCACCGTTCCAGTCGATGACGCCGGCGTTGTCGTTTTGGGCGCAGACGTCACGAATCGTCTGGTTATTGCGGTCCTGTAGCTCGAGCGGTACGCGCACGGTCACAAAGTAGATGGGCTTGCCGCCCACGGCATTAATCACGTCCTGCACCTGCTGGGGGTCGCGGATGAGGCCGTTGGTGCCAAGCGCGCAGATGACCACGCTTGGATCGTAGCTGGCACTGTCCTGTGCATAGACATCCTGGAAGGTGTAGAACTGGCGGCTCACCACGCCGTCGATGTACGCGTTGGGAAGCGTCGCCTGAATACCGGACTGTGCGCCCGCAGTGACCGAGTCGCCGATCATGAGCACGCGGGCGTCGCAGGTTCCGGTTGCCTCGTCGTAGGTAAAGCTCTTCCAGTCAAGGTTCTTGGGGACCTTTTCGGCGATAGGTCCCTCTTTGGGTTTTTGCTTGGTTGCGTCATCGGATGCGGTGTCGCTGGGCTGGGAATCTTTACCGGATGCGGGCTCGGCGCCCTTGTCGTTGACTCCGTTGTCCTGGGACGAGGTCGCGTTCTGGGCAAGCTCGGGACGGAGCTGCTCGGCGCGGGCGGTGGCGATGCCTGCCCAGTCAAGCGGCGCGAAGGCAAGTGCAGCGACGCATGCGGCGCCAAGCGCGGGGAGCACCATGGCGGGCGCGAGGACGTGTTTTCTTGCCGTGCTGTCCTGTTGGGCCGGCTTGTGGGACCAAGGGCGTTCGACGAGGCGATAGAAAACCTCGGCTACCGCAAGAATCAGTACAAGCTGTAATGCCTGCTCCCACCAGGCGATGCGGGTAGTGCGGGTTGCGGGGTTCATAAGAAGCAGTAGGGGATAGTGCACCAGATAAACCGAGAACGAACGTTGCCCCAACCAGACGAGTGGTTTGGCTGACAGCAGACGGCGCACGATGCACTCCGTATTCTGCACGCAGATGATGAGGAGTCCGGTGGCGAGGGCAAACAGCAAAAAGCCGCCGCGGTAGAGCCAGGCGCTCTCTCCGGTCAGCATGAGTGCGCCGGCTATAACGGCAACGAGCCACGCGATAGAAATCGCGTTGACCTTTGAGATGCCCTTGTTGGCGCCGGGGGTATGGATGTCACCGCTCAGCATCTCGCGCAGACGCGGCGCGGCGATGGCGGCTAAGGCTCCGCATAGAAGCTCGGCGGCACGGGCGTCGGTTCCGTAGTAGACGCGCGATGTGTCGGCGGTGGGATTAAACAAAAGGACCATGGCTGCCGTCGATACAAGCGCAAATGCGATCGTGATGCCGATGGCGGTGTTGCGCGACCTGGTTTTGCCGCACAGTGCCATAAGGATGACCGGCCATACCAGATAGAACTGCATGGTGACAGCGCAGAACCACAGGTGCGTGAGGGGCGAGGGGAGTCCCGCGGCGACGAAATACGAGACGTTGCGGAAGATGTAGAACCAGTTGCTCAAAAAGAGTGCCGATGGCAGGGCGTCCTGCTGCACCTTAGGGAGTAGGCTCGGGGCTGCGATATAGGTGGCGACGGCGGTAAGCGCGATGGTCACGACGATCGGCGGCATCATGCGCGCAATGCGGCGGCAGATATAGCGCGGGTACGAGAATCCGTCGTGTACCGTGGCCCGCATAATGCTTTTGGTGGCGAGATAGCCACTCAGCGTAAAGAAGAGTGTAACGCCCAAAAAACCGCCGGTCAGGCGGCTGGGGCGAAGGTGATATAGGACGACGCCGGCGATGGCGAGGGCGCGGAGCCCGTCGAGCGCGACGATGCGTTGGTTGCGTTGAGGCGCGGCATGTGCGGCGCCCGTGGGTGTGTTTTGCATCGATCTTCCTCCAATGTCGACCTAGCAGTCTAGCGCTCTGCGCGGACAAAGGAAGGGGTTCGTGCGGTTGAACAACATGCTGCGGGGCGATGCTTCGCTACGCAAAAGCCGCACCTGCGTTGATGCTCAGCTGCCTATATAGAAACGTTTCAGAACCTCTACATAGGCAAAAACAACAACACAGATGCGGCAAAGATGCACGGGTGGTTGACCCGTTATGTGACGGCAGTCTGCTACTTGGTCTTGGCAACCAGCAGCGGATCGCCAAGCTTGACGAGCGGGTTGCCGCCGATAAGCGTTCCAGACTCGCCGACATGGTCGATGCTCTTAAGACGATCGAGCTCGGAGACGATGACGGTCACGATGTCCTCGTGACCAGCGGCCTTAATGGCCTCGCGGTCGAAGCTGATGAGCGGCTGGCCCGCCTTGACCACATCGCCCATCTCGACAAAGCGGGCAAAACCCTTGCCGTTCATTTCCACAGTGCCCAGGCCAACATGGATAAACACGCGCAGACCGTCCTCGGTAATCATGCCGATGGAGTGGTTGGTGACGGTGGTGGCGCCGATACGGCCGTTGGCGGGGGCGTAAATGGTGCCGGTAATGGGCTCGATGCCGTAGCCCTGTCCGAGCATGCCCGAGGCGATGGTCTCGTCGGGAACCTCACTCAGATTGACAAGCACGCCGTTGACGGGAGCGTAGATGACGCCTTCGCGGGTGGCGAAGCTTGCTGCGGGCGGAACGGACGCCTCGCCCGACGAAGTGAACGTGGACTTGAGCGAATCGAGCAGACCCATAGATGCCTCCAACGTATCAGGCGCGCATGTTGCACGCGTGTGGTTTGCCGGAAACGTTTCGTACGTGTTTCCCAGCACGGTCAGCGCCCCTATTTTACGCTGCCTAACGATACCTCTGAACAGCGATTTTGTGATATATCAGTTGAAGGCCAACTTATTGCGGGGGTGTTTCTGCGCCGCGGGCTCAAGTGGGGTACGCTAAGGTGCGAAAAACGAGTGCGCACGAATCGCACGGAGGGAGCACCTATGATTATTGAGAACCATGCGCTGTGGGGCGAGGAGCCGACCGAGGATTATCCGGCGACGTTTACGTATCTGGGTGCCGAGCCGCTGCCCGACAAGCCCAATGGCCGCCGCCCCGCGGTGATCATCTGCGGCGGAGGCGGGTTTACGCATATCGCTCCGCACGAGCAGGACCCGGTGGCGTTTGCATTTTTGGACCGCGGCTACCAGGCCTTTGTGCTCAACTATGTGACGAGCGCCACGGGCGACGTGAGCTTTCCACACCCGCAGGCGGACCTCGCCAAGATGATCGCTACCGTGCGCGCCAACGCCGACGAGTGGCATGTCGATCCCAAGCGCGTGTGCATCGTGGGCTTCTCGGCGGGCGGCATGATTTGCGCCTCGTTGGCAACGCAGTGGAAGACTGGACCCTTCGCGGGCCTTGCCGGGGCTCGTCCGGAGGATATTCGTCCCGACGCCGTGGTACTGGGCTATCCGTTGCTCGACCTTGCCTATGTGCGCGATATGCAGACTCGCGACCCGCGCATCGACCTGCGCGTGCCCAAGACGGGCGGCAAGACGGGGCGCGATTTGCTCAACGACTATCTGTCGATGGTGACGGGCGGCGAGGCGACCGATGAGCACTTGACCGACATTTGCCCTACCACGCACGTTTCGCGCCAGATGCCCCCGACCTTTGTGTGGGGCGTTTCGGACGACAAGACGGCGCCGGTCGCGCAGGTCTACCCGTTTGCGCAGCGCATGGCCGAGGAGGGCGTTGCATGTGAGATGCACGTCTTTGACCAGGGTGGCCACGGCCTTTCGCTCGGCAACGCCAATACCGCGGTCGACAACGAGGACAAGCAGGTTTCCGTCCGTCCCTGGATCCGCCTGGCCTTCCGCTTCCTGGAGCGCCATCTGTAAGAGGACGGACATCCCCTCAATAACTTGCGGTGAAATAGTTCCTATTTAAGGCCTCAACCAGCCCAAGCGGGAACTATTCCACCGCAACTTTGTTTTTTGATGCCCCGCCCGGAAGCTGCATCCCTGTTTTGCCCTTGAAGGCGGGATGCAGTTTCCCACGGGGCCTCGACTGGGAAAGCGCGTCCCGTTTCGAGCGGGGATTTCGGGATGCATTTTCCGCAAGAGGCCTGTTTGGGAAACCATATCCCGTTTCGAGCCAGAATTCTGGGACGCAGTTTCCCCGAGAGGCCCCATCGGGAAACGGTATCCTGGAATTCGCCCGGATGGTGGGATGCGCTTTCCAGAAGGGCGTCGCTTGGGGAGCTGTGGTCCGTGATCCGTCGGGGACGGAGGAAAGCGGACCATTTTGGGTGGCGGCGGTCGGCTATTTCAGCGTAATGCAGGATGCGAGGAGGTTGGCGTAATCATCGCCGCTCATTCCGAATGGCCTATCGTCGATTGTCTTTCCGTTCCACTCGCCATATGACCCGCCCCAGACTCGAACTGTATGACCCTGTGTATCGCCGAGCTCCTTATAAAAAGCGCATCCAACACCGGGCAGGCCATTTGTGTCAGCACAGATGCCGAAGTTTGGACATAAGTTTGGGTTGTTTTTCCCGTTTGGATAAAAGCTATCTTTTGCGGTTACTAGGACCATGGTATATGCACCCATCCCATCCCCCTGGTCTGCATGGTCGGTTGTTTGAACCGTAAACTGATCGATGGGGAACCAGTCGGGAAGGACCATAGTGAAGTAATCGGTTTCGATGGTCCTTGCCCGTTTTGCCTCCTCGGTCTTCCTCGCCTCTTCCTCCGCCTGGCGCCTTGCTTCCTCCTCGGCTTGCTTTGCCGCCACGGCGTCGTCGCGGCGCTTGGTCGCGGCGGTCGAGAGCGCCTCGGCGTCAATATTGAAGCCGTCCTTCTTGGCGTCCTCGTCCTCCTCGGCGTACTTCTTTGCCGCGGCGATCTGGTCGTCGGTCACTTCGGACGCCTCGACCGGCTCCAGCGCCACGTCACCCGCGTCGACGGTCTTCTTCTCGGCGGCCTTCTCGCCCAGCTTGATGCTGAGCTTTTCGGCGGGGACGGCGTAGACCGTGCCGTCGGCCGCGATGGGGGAGGCGGCGACCTCCACCTTGTAGCTGCCGCGGCGAAGCTCGACGCCCTCGCCTTTGCTGTCCACGTAGCGCACGGCGTCGACTTTCTTGCCGCGCTCCTCCTTGCCCGTAATATGAACCGGCAGCCTGCTCGCGCCTGCCGAGGTGTCCCAGTCCTGGGCCGAGACGCTAAAGCGCACGGCGTGCTTCGCCGCGAGCGCCTCCCGCTCGGCCACCTCCCGTGCCTGCTCGGGGGCGTAGATGCCGAAGTAGTAGCCGGCGCCGCCGCCCACGACGAGCAGCGCGGCCACGACCGCCGCGATCACGAGGGACTTCTTTGAGCGCTTGGCCTTGGCCGGCACCGGCGTCGTCGGTCGTGCCTCGGCTGCCGGGGCGGATTGATAGTCGGTGTGCGATTTGGTCGGGGCTTCATGTTCGGCGGCGACGGGCTCTCCACACGCGGGGCAGAACCTGGCCCCGCCCTCGACCTTCGACCCGCAATTTCGGCAAAACATGCTCAAGCTCCCCTCGAACGACGCCCGCGCGAATACCGGGCGCATTTCCTTCTGCCCTCATGCTAAGGACGAACGCTCGCCCGTTGTTGCGCAACATTGGCGAGCCCCCTTGCGACCCATTCGTCAGCTTAAGTTGCGGTGGATTAGTTCCTGATTTGGCAGGATGAAGCCTCAACCAGGAACTATTCCACCGCAACTTCGTTTTGGCCTGCCGTCCGGAAACCGCATCCCAGTTTGAGCGTCGCTTCCGGGATGCGCTTTCCGCTTGAGGCCTCAACCGGAAAGCGCATCCCGTTCTGACGCCCCAGAGTGGGACGCAGCTTCCGCGAGAGGCCTCCACGGGAAACTGCGTCCCGGAATTCGCCTGAGTAGTGGGATGCAGTTTCCGCAGCAGGCCCGCCTGGGAAGCAATGGCCCGGAAACCCCCTTGCACCAATCTGTTGATTGAACATCGTTGTATGTTCGCGCTATCATGCATGGTTAAATTGGTTAGCCATGGCAAATGGTTAGCCATGGTAAACATAAATGCAACGCCCTGTGGGCGCCGGGGGAGGAACACGGACGTGAAGCTCGATACGCTCGAGATTGGAAAGGACGCCGTTGTCGCATCGGTGGCATCGGACGACCAGGCACTCCGACAACATATTTTGGACATGGGCCTAACACCGGGCACCGAAGTCACCATGATGAAGTACGCCCCCATGGGCGACCCGCTCGAGATTCGCCTACGCGGCTACGAGTTGACGCTGCGCAAGGACGATGCTGCTCGCATCGAGCTTGTGGATGTGCACGATACCGATACGGGTCCGCGCGCTAACGCCGCAATCGGCACGACGGAGCACCCGGCACTCGGCGAGGGGACGTATTCACCCCGTGCTGCCAAGACGGCCGTGCCCGAGGGCGCGCCCCTGCATTTTGCCCTCGCCGGCAACCAAAACTGCGGCAAGACCACCCTGTTCAACCAGCTTACGGGCTCCAACCAGCACGTCGGCAACTTTCCCGGCGTGACGGTCGACCGCAAGGACGGCACCATCCGTAACCACCCCGAGGCGAGCGTTACCGACCTGCCCGGTATTTACTCCCTGTCGCCGTACACAGGCGAAGAGGTCGTGAGCCGTCAGTTCATCCTCGACGAGCGCCCGGACGCCATCATCGATATCATCGACGCCACCAACATTGAGCGCAATCTGTACCTGACGCTGCAGCTTATGGAGCTCGACCGCCCCATGGTCATCGCGCTCAACATGATGGACGAGGTGACGACCAACGGCGGCGCCATTGACGTCAACCTGCTCGAGAGTCTGTTGGGAGTGCCGGTCGTCCCCATTAGCGCTGCCCGCAACGAGGGTATCGGCGAGCTGGTGGACCATGCCTTGCATGTGGCGCGTTTCCGCGAGCGTCCCGGCCGCCTGGACTTCTGCGCACCTGATGGCCCAGACGGCGGCGCACTGCATCGCTGCATCCACGGCATCGCCAACCTTATCGAGGACCATGCCGCGACGGCGCACATTCCCGTGCGTTTTGCGGCGACCAAGCTGGTTGAGGGCGACGAGCTGGTGACCGAGGCGCTTCACCTGGATCGCAACGAGCTCGACGCCATCGAGCACATCATTACCCAGATGGAGGGCGAGGCCGGCACCGACCGCCTGTCCGCGCTGGCCGATATGCGCTTTAGCTTTATCGGCGACGTGTGTGGGCGTTGCGTCGTCAAGCCGCACGAGAGCCGCGAGCACGTGCGCTCCGTCAAGATCGACCGCATCCTGACAGGTCGTTACACAGCCATTCCGGCGTTCCTGGTGATCATGGGCCTCGTCTTTTGGCTGACGTTTGGCGTGATCGGCGCGGCGTTGCAGGGACTCATGGAGGACGGCATCGCTGCCGTCATCGCCTCGGCCGATGCGGGCCTCAAGGCGTTCGGCACCAACGACGTGGTGCGCTCGCTGGCTGTCGACGGCGTGCTTACGGGTGTGGGCAGCGTGCTGACCTTCCTACCGATTATCGTCGTGCTCTTCTTGTTCCTCTCCATTCTGGAAGACTCGGGCTACATGGCGCGCGTGGCCTTTGTCATGGATAAGGTGCTGCGTCGTTTTGGCCTGTCGGGCCGCAGCTTTGTGCCCATGCTCGTCGGTTTTGGCTGCACCGTGCCGGCTATCATGTCGACCCGTACGCTCCCATCCGAGCACGACCGCAAGATGACGGTCATGCTCACGCCGTTCATGAGCTGTTCGGCCAAGTTGCCGGTCTACGGCCTGCTGTGCGGGGCGTTTTTCCCGCAGGCGACGGTTCCCGCCATGGTCTCGCTCTATCTGATCGGTATCGTGGTCGGTTGCATCGCGGCTTTGGTGCTCAACCGCACGGCATTTAAGGGCGACCCGGTGCCGTTTATCATGGAGCTTCCCAATTACCGCCTGCCGAGTGTCAAGACGACGGTGATGCTGGCATGGGATAAGGCCAAGGACTTTATCACCAAGGCCTTTACCATTATCTTTGCCGCTACGGTGGTCATCTGGTTCCTGCAGACGTTCGATATCCGCTTTAACGTGGTCGCCGACCAGTCACAAAGCCTGCTTGCCGGTCTGGGCAGCATCATCGCGCCGGTGTTGGCCCCGCTCGGCTTTGGCGACTGGCGCGCCTCGACGGCACTCGTCACCGGACTTATCGCCAAGGAGAGCGTCATATCGACGCTCACGGTGCTTTTGGGCGCGACCTCGCCCGCGGCACTGTCGGCCATGTTTTCGCCGTTTACTGCCTATGTGTTTCTGGTCTTTACGCTGCTGTATCCGCCCTGCGTGGCTGCCATCGGCGCCGTCAAGAGCGAGCTGGGCGCGCGCTACGCCGTTGCCGTGTTCGCGTTTCAGGTGGCAGTCGCCTGGATCGTGGCGTTTGTCGTGCATTCGGCGGGCATATTGCTGGGGTTGGCTTAGTTATGTATTGACGGCGCAACCTCTGTGTATCGAATTGTTTTCGGCCCTGCATCTGTTGCTGACGGATGCGGGGCCGTTGCTATATAATCGCCTCCACTCAAAATGATTGGAGACGTTATATATGAGTCAGGCAAGGCAAGACGGCATCACGCTCAGGCAGTGGCTCCCGCTCGTCGGGCTCACCTGCTGTGCGTTCGTGTTCAACACGTCGGAGTTTATGCCCATCGGCCTTTTGACTGATATCGCCGCGTCGTTCTCGCTCACCGAGGCCCAGGCGGGCATCATGATCTCGGTCTATGCCTGGGGCGTCATGCTGCTGTCGTTGCCGCTCATGGTGTTCGCTTCGCGTTTCGAGTTCAAGCGGATGCTGCTGGGCGTGCTCGCCGTGTTCTCGCTGGGCCAGTTTCTGTCCGCTGTGGCGCCGACTTATCCCATCCTGGTCTGCGCGCGCCTGGTGGTCGCTTGCGCACATGCCGTGTTCTGGTCGGTCGCCTCGATTATGGCGTCGCGCCTGGTTGACACACGCCACGGGGCGCTCGCCATCAGCATGATCGCCACGGGCTCTTCCATCGCACAGATCTTCGGCCTGCCGCTCGGCCGCGCCATTGGCCTGGCCGTGGGCTGGCGTATGACGTTTGCCGTGGTCGGAGCACTGTCTGCTGTCGCGGTCGTCTACCAGGCGACCGTGTTTCCAACCATGCCGGCGGGCGAGCGCTTTACCGTCAAGCAACTGCCCGAGCTGCTCAAGAACCCGTTACTGATCGCGCTCTATGCGGTCACGGTGTTCATGGCAACTGGCTATTACACGGGCTATAGCTATATCGAGCCTTTCCTGGCTCAAGTCGCGCATGTCGACGCAAGCGCCATCACTATGACGCTGACGGCGTTCGGCTGCTCTGGTCTGCTCGGAAGCTGGCTATTCGGCCGACTGTTCGATGGGCACCGGTTCCCGTTTCTCGCGATTACGCTCTCCGGCGTGCCGGTGGCCCTGCTGCTCATGGGCCCGGCCGCATCGTCGCTCGCCGCGGTTCTTGGCGTCTGCGCGCTGTGGGGCTGCTGCGCCACGGCCTTCAACGTGGCGTTCCAGGCCGAGCTCATCAAGTACACGCCGGCGGATTCGTCGGCCGTCGCCATGTCGATCTTCTCGGGCCTGTTTAATCTCGGTATCGGCACGGGCACCGCGATCGGCGGCGCCGTGGTTTCGGGCCCCGGCATCGCCTGGATCGGCTACGCGGGCGGTGCGATCGCTGCTGTGGGCGTCATCCTCGCCATCACGGTGATGTTCCCGGCCATTCGCCGCGCAAAGCCTGTCGCCTAATCACGTTCCCTCATCAGTTGCGGTGGAATAGTTCCTGTTTAAGGCCTCTGAAGGCCCAAGCAGGAACTATTCCACCGCAACTTATTTTGGGGAAGAGGATACAAGCTGGGCATACAATGGATGTCGTTGTGCTGAGCTTACCGGGAGGTTGCTATGTGGGCATACGAGACGACGTTCTATCAGATCTATCCGCTGGGCTTTTGCGGAGCTCCGCGCGAAAACGCCGCGCCCGTTGCCGAGGATGAACTCTCCCAAGCTGCCGGCACTGCACCCAACCCCGATGCCCCCATCATGAAAATCGCCCAATGGGCCGATTACCTGCAGGAACTCGGTATTGGCGCTGTGCTCATCAACCCGCCGCTCGAGTCTGATAGCCACGGCTACGATACGCGCAGCCTGCGCCATCTCGACCGTCGCCTGGGCGGGGATGCCGATTTTGCCGCCGTGTGCGAGACGCTGCATGCCCATGGCATTCGCGTGGTGCTCGATGCCGTCTTCAACCACGTCGGTCGCGGCTTTTGGGCTTTCCGCGATGTGCAGGAGCGCAAGTGGGACTCGCCCTACAAGGACTGGTTCCACATTAGCTTTGACGGCGACTCGTGCTATGGCGACGGCTTTTGGTACGAGGGCTGGGAGGGCCATTTTGAACTCGTGAAGCTCAACCTGCAAAACCCCGCCGTGGTCGACTACCTGCTTGAGTCCGTGCGTCGCTGGGCCGAGGTCTTTGGCATCGACGGCCTGCGTCTGGACGTCGCCTATATGCTCGACCGCGACTTCATGCGTTGCCTGCATACTTTTACCCGTGAGCTCAAGCCCGACTTCGTGCTGATCGGTGAGACGCTCCACGGCGACTACAACCAGATCGTCAACGACGAGATGCTCGACTCCTGCACCAACTACGAGTGCTACAAGGGCCTGTACTCCAGCTTTAACTCGGTCAACATGTTCGAGATTGCCCACTCGCTGCATCGCCAGTTTGGCGGTGACCCGTGGTGCATTTATCGCGGCAAGCATCTGCTGTCGTTTGTCGACAACCA
>CAJMSG010000044.1:0-12297 GCA_905216105.1 uncultured bacterium
CCGTAGGACGAATCGGGTGAGGAGAACGGCACCTCCCAATAGGCCTCGAAGCCGCGGAAGTGATCCAGGCGGATGACATCGTACATGTCGAGGGCGGCACGGATGCGGCCCTCCCACCAGGAGAAGCCGTCGGCCTCCATGGCGTCCCAGTCGTAGATGGGATTTCCCCAGTACTGGCCGGTGGCCGAGAACTGGTCGGGCGGCGTGCCAGCGACGCTCACAGGATTACCGGCGGCGTCGATCTTAAAGAGCTCGGGCGTGGCCCACATCTCGACGGAGTCGCGCGAGACATAGATGGGCAGGTCGCCGATGATGAGGATGTCGCGTTCGTTAGCATAGGCCTTGAGGCGGCTCCACTGACGATCGAAGAAGTACTGCGTCATCTGGTGGTAGAGCATGCGCGCGGGATGGGCGGCGCAGACCTTGGCAGAAGCCTCACCGCGGGTACGGAGCTCCGCGGGCCACTCCCAAAATGCCTTGAGACCGCACTCCTCCTTGACGGTCATGAACTCGCAGTAGGGGATGAGCCAGTCTTCGTTGGTTTGGACAAAGTCGTCGAAGTCGGCCGGCTTGTCGGCGGCAAAGCGCTCGGCGGCGCGGTCGAGAATCTGACGACGGCCACCAAAGATGGCGCCATAGTCGACATTGCTGGGGTCGGAGCCCAGGTACACGCCGTCGATATCGCGCTGCTCCAGATAGCCGGCCTCGATGAGCTCGGCAAAGTCGATGAAGTTGGGGTTGCCCGCACGGGCCGAGAACGACTGATACGGAGAATCGCCGTAGCTCGTTGTCGTAAGGGGGAGAATCTGCCAGTAATGTTGTTTGCACGAGGCGAGGAAATCGACAAAGTCATAGGCGTTCCAGCCAAAGCCGCCGATACCGTACGGTCCGGGCAGAGACGAGATGGGCATGAGAACACCGCTTGCACGCTCCATGGATGTGCTCACCAACCTTCTTGTTGTGGGATCGGCCTGCAGATGGGTGAACAGTCCGTCCCGAGTTTTAAAGTCGATGTCCCTATTGTAGAACATGTTGTTTAAACATGTATAGGCGAGATTAAAAAGTTGGCCCATTTTCGGTAAGCGGTTACGCGCCATGAAAAAAGCCCCGGTCTCACATCGTGAGATCGGGGCAAGAACGGTATGTAGGCTTTTTGCTACTCGGCGTCGGCGAAGCCGTTGGGGTTGTGGCTCTGCCAATTCCAGCTGTCACGGCACATATCCGCGATATCGTACTGGGCCTTCCAACCCATCATGCGCTCGGCCTTGGAGGCATCGCACCAGTTGGCGGCGATGTCGCCGGCACGGCGCTCGCGGATCACATAGGGCAGCTCCTTGCCGCAGGCCTTGGAGAAGGCAGCGACGACCTCGAGTACCGAGGTGCCGGTGCCGGTGCCCAGGTTAAAGATCTCGACGCCGGTCTTGCCGTTCATCCAGTTGAGGGCGGCCACGTGACCAGATGCCAGGTCACACACGTGGATGTAGTCGCGCACACCGGTGCCGTCGGGGGTGGGGTAATCGTTGCCAAAGACCTGAACGGCCTCGAGCTTACCGACGGCGACCTGGGCGACATAGGGAACCAGGTTGTTGGGGATGCCCTTGGGATCCTCGCCGATCAGGCCCGACGGATGGGCGCCGATGGGATTGAAATAACGGAGCAGCACGACGTCCCACTCGGGGTCGGCGGTGTGGACGTCCATGAGGATCTGCTCAATCATCCACTTGGTCCAACCATAGGGGTTGGTCGCGGGCTTCTTGGGGTCCTCTTCGGTGACGGGCGGATTGTCCGGATCGCCGTAGACGGTCGAAGAGCTCGAGAAGATGATGGACTTACAACCGTGGTTGCGCATGACGTCGATGAGCACCAGGGTGTTCTCGATATTGTTGTGGTAGTACTCGACGGGCTTGCTCACCGACTCGCCAACGGCCTTAAAGCCGGCGAAGTGGATGACGCGGTCGATCTGGTGGGTATCGAAGATCTTGTTCATCGCATCGCGGTCGAGCACGTTGGCCTCGTAGAAGGTGAGGTTCTTGGCGGCCTCGTCGCCCACGATGGTCTTGACGCGGTCGATGGCAACGGCGCTGGAGTTGGAGAGGTCATCGACGACGACAACCTGGTAGCCACCCTCGAGCAGCTGAACGACGGTGTGCGAGCCGATAAAGCCGGCGCCGCCGGTAACGAGGACGCAGGTGTCTTTGGGGTCGAGTGCTTTGGACATGTAGTCTCCTATCGAATCAGGAACACTTCTTGAGGGGAGTATAGCGCAGCTGGGCGCGCCCAAAACACGCGGGGCAGGAAAACCAGAGGATTGATGTTAACGTACTCATAGGGTGTTATTTGCATAATCCTTACCTTTGGTGTGGGACGTATTTGCGAGCCGCTGACCATGCTTTTCCGGCCGTTCGTGGAAATAGTTGGGACAAGCGCGATGTGCGTTAATATGTTTAATCTGAGCGACATATAAATAAGCATGTAACGGAGTACATATGTCACCAAACAACGATTCCATTTTTACGCAGGAGCTTTCGCGCCGCACTGCCCTTAAGGCTCTTTTCGGCGCCGCTTCCGCGGCTGTTCTTTTTGGCCTGCCCGCCCGCGCCCATGCGGCTGAGGCCAGCCAAGAAACCACCGACAAGCTGAATGCCGCCCAGGCCCAGCTCGACGAGGTCCAGGCTCAGCTCGACAGCATCGCTAATGAGTACGCGACGCTCGCCAACAAGAATGCCCAGACCCTCAACGATATCGAAGGCGTGCAGGGTCAGATCGACGACACCCAGGAGCAGATCGACACCAAGAAGTCGGAGCTCAAGAGGAAGCGTAACGACCTTTCCGATCGCGTGGCGGCAAGCTACAAGTCGGGCGGTACCAATATCCTGTCGTTGCTGCTCGCTTCTGGCTCGTTTGAGGAGCTCGTCGCCAACGCGCATTATGTCGAGAAGATCAACAAGAGCGACCGTGACGCCATCGAGGACATCCAGACCATTCAGAAAGAGCTCGATACACAGAAGTCCGAGCTCGAGTCGCAAAAGGCCGACTTGGAGAAGCTCAAGGACCAGCAGACTGCTCAGATGCAGGACATGCAGGCCAAGCAGCGGGAGGTCCAGACGGTTCTGAACGGCCTCTCCGACGATGTCAAGGAGCTCATGGCCCAGCGCGATTCCGAGATTCTCGCTGCCGCTCAGGCCGAGGAGGCTGCCAAGAAGGCTGCCGCTGCCGCGGCTGCCGCAAACAAGAACAATTCCTACTCGGGTGGTTCAAGCTCGGGCGGCGGATCGTATGCGCCCGGAACTCCGCAACAGAACGCCGGCTCGGGCAAGCAGCAGGCTGTCGTCAACGCATGCTACTCCACGCCTTCGCCTGGCCTGAACTGGTGCGCCGCTTGGGTTACCAATGTGTTCCGTAACGCCGGCGTGGGCTACTTTGGCGGCAACGCGTGCGACATGTTTAACGCCTGGTGCTACAGCTCCGATCGTTCGGCGCTGCAGGTGGGCATGATCGTCGCCGACTCGTCGCACAGCGGCACCGGTACGCCGGGTCTGCTGTACGGACACGTGGGCATCTATGTTGGCGGCGGCATCGTTATGAGCAACGAGGGCGCCATCACGTCGAGGTCGCTTGACTCGTTCATTGGGTTCTACGGCACTGGCTCTGGCGTGCGCTGGGGCTGGCTCGGCGGTATTGCGCTGTCGTAAAGCCGACCGGGCCGCGTGCCCGCCCACAATATATTTGATTGCCTGCTCGGGCAGTCCTGCGCAAGACGAAGGCCACATTAAGTGGCCTTCTTTGCGTGTGGAACTCGCGATCAATCAAATATATTGCGGGCGGGCACGCGGCCCTCTCGGGTTCGGGGCGCTGCACACCGGACTGGTTGTCTGAATATAGGAAAGTGACGGCCCCTTGGGCTAAATACCAAGTTTTACTTTACGCTGCGCTTTTTCTTTCCGCCGTAAACGGTTGTTAGGATTGCTGTACCGCCGCTGACGAACAACAGGGCGATCCACAAAGCAAGGCTGTTTCTATCGCCAGCCTTCGGAAGCTCATCGGTTGTTCCCGGTTTAGTGCTGGCAGGTTTTTTCTCTTTGGTGCTGGCGGGTTTTTTCTCAAGAGCAGCAATCGCATCTTCGATAGCCTTTGCCATTGCATCAACTTCGCTCTGTTCAGTGATGTTCTTGTCACGGACAACAGCTTTGACGGCAGCTTCTACCGCAGTGAAGTCTTTGTATTCATCTTTGTTCAGGGTATTTGCTTTGGCAATGGCTGCATCGACTTTGGTGTAGTCGGCAGGCAAATAAGTCATTGCAATGGTTTGCGTATGAGTTGCTGTATCAGCCGTAATCGTAATATTGGAATTGAAAACCTCGCAATTATCTGCGCTGACTTCGGCTTGATAAGTACCTGCCTCCAAATTGGCGGGGTTTGTTACTACCTGACCGTTCACTTTGATGGTTACATTTGTCAGTTCAGCAGGTGTTACAACAAAAGAAACTGCATATTTCGGTGCTGGCAGAATAGGTGTGCCATTTGGGTTAAATCGATAATTGCCACCAGCGGCAGTGATTTCATTAAAGAAATCTTCCGTTTTCATGGAGTCAAGGGTCTTTTCTGTTCCAGCATTCTGGTACTTAAAGCAAGCCGGGACATTCTCAGTTCCCACGAAATAATTGTTTTCAAAAGCAGGTGTATCAGAAGAAACACCGCCTGCAATGCCGCCCAAACGCTTATAAGGCGTAGCGGCAGTATACTGAGATAGATCCATTTCACCAGCGAAATAACAATGTTTGATTTCTGTACCTGCACCAACTGTCCCTGCGATGCCGCCGAAATCTGTGGTTCCGTTGCCAAGAGGAACCATTTTCCCTGTGGAATAACAATTGATAATCTTTGAAGCTTGATACAGCTGCCCAACGATTCCGCCGGTACAGGGCGTCCAAGAGGTCATCTCGCCCGCATTAGCACAATACTGTACGGTACTGTTTTGAGCAACGCCTACGATACCGCCCGTCTGGAAAGAGCTGACATCCTTCGTTATTGAAAAATTCCCCTTGTTTTGGCAGTACTCAATCGTGCTATTTATTGCATATCCGCACATAGCCGCAGTACCGTTAATATATTTGTCTGTATCCGTGAACGACACATCTGAAACGCAGTCAGAAATTTTGCTGTCTGCTGCAACACCCGCTATCGTTCCAAAATAGACATACCCCGAATTGGATACATCCAGCTTGCCTTGAATTGTCAAACCGGAAATTTCAGCGCCGTAAACCTCACTGAATAATCCGAAGGACGGATATTCTGTCTTTCCATAGTTTTCGGAAAAATCTAAATTGGAAATCGTATGCCCGTTTCCGTAAAATTTGCCGCTGAAGTAATGCAACAGATTTCCATCAGCATCAAATGTGCTACCAATTGGTGTCCACGCAATACCGGTTAAATCCAAATCTGCATCAAGAGATACAACCGCATCTGTTTTATCGTCGTATTCGCCATTGTCCACAGCTTTTGCAAATTGCAAAAGCTCATCTACTGTTGTGATTGATGTTTTACTGCTTTGAGCGTTCTCTTCTGCAAAAGCTGTCATCGGAACAAGTGCCATCGCGAGACACAACGCAAGCAGAACGCCTAGAAGCTTCTTCTTCATTTTCATTCCTCCAAAATAATTCAATCCGCTACTTACTTCCTCCTACAGCGGACATGCCGGAGAAGATAGAAGGCTTGACCGGAAAAGATTGATTTGCCGGTCGTAGTTAGGACTTCAATATCAAACCACCATCCTTCCGGAAAACGCAAAAAGCCGAAGCCAAGGCATAATGCGCCCTGTCTTCGGCAACTGGATCGTTATTAATTGTATGAAATAAGACTTGAAACGCTGAAAAAGCGGCGCTATGCTCCCGCCGAGCCGAGCCGAGCCGAGCCGAGCCGAGCCGAGCCGAGCCGAGCCGAGCCGAGCCGAGCCGAGCCGAGAATAGGCGCTGCATTTCCATTCGCCATAGCCAAGCCCTCCTTCCCTCTTGTGATTCTCCACTTATGATTTTACCTACCAATTCAATCATAAGTGGGGGATTACAAAAGCCGAAAGGGAGAGGACTTCTTTACGAAGCCTCTCCCTTTCGGGGCCTTCTTTTTAGAGGAATTCTCCGATTCGGTGGACTTCGGGTTGTAGGTCTACTCCGAATTGGTCCTTGACGGTTGCTTGGATGTGGCGGATGAGTTCGTCGACGTCGGCGGCGGTGGCGTGGTTGGCGTTGACGATGAAGCCGCAGTGTTTTTCGCTCACCTGCGCGCCGCCGACAGCATGGCCGCGCAGGCCGGCGTCCATGATGAGCTTACCGGCAAAGTGGCCCTCGGGGCGCTTGAAAGTGGAGCCGGCGCTCGGCATGTCGAGTGGCTGCTTGTCCTCGCGGCGTTGGCGGTAGTCGTCCATGTCGGCCTTGATCATCGCGGCGTTGCCCGGGGCGAGGTTAAAGGTGGCAGAGAGCACGATAAAGCCGTCGTCGGCGATGCGGCTCTTGCGATAGCCCAGGTTAAGCTCGTCGACATCGAACTCAATGATATTGCCGCTGCCGCGGGTGCCGTCGTCGAGCGCGCGGGCGGGCTTATAGACGCGCACGGACTCCAAAACATCGGCCATGCAGGCGCCGTAGGCACCGGCGTTCATATAGCAGGCGCCGCCGACCGAGCCGGGGATGCCCGAGAGGGGCTCCATGCCGGTGAGGCAGGCTTCGGCGGCGGCCACGGCGACATCGGAAAGCAAGGCGCCGGCTGCTGCCGTAACATGCGTGCCGTCGACGGTGATGTTAGAGAGGCCTTCGCCCAGTGCTACGACGACGCCGCGGATGCCCTTGTCGCCGACGAGCAGGTCGGAGCCGTTGCCCACGATGGTGAGCGGCAGATCGCAGCGATAGCAGGTATCGAGCGTGGCGACGAGTCCCTGCTCGGTATCGGGCGTGACAAAGACATCGGCCGGGCCGCCGATCTTAAACGTGGTGTGCTCGCGCATGGGCTCGCTCATGAGCACGTTGTCCTCGCCGGCAACTCCGGCGAGCGCGCAGAGCAAGTCCTCGTTAAAAAAGTCATTCTCGTGCATACGAATATCCGCCTTATGGTGGTCGTTTTCATTAATCGAATGCAATATACCCCACCCGGATGGATTTGGTGCAAAGTTACCTGACCCCAATGCATCGCATGGTACTAAGGAGTCAGGTTACTTTGCACCAATCGCGGCGATAAAACAGCCGTCTACCGGATTGGTAAAGTGTTTATCATCAAGGTAGAGGGACGGTCGCTATACTTTCAAGAGATTGCGCGAATACTCGGAAGGAGCGAGATGGGCAACAAGGTTACTCTCAAGCAGATTGCCCAGGAGGTGGGGCTTTCCCCCTCGTCGGTCTCGCTTGTCCTTAACAACCGACCTTGCCGTATCTCGGAAGAAAACCGCAAGCGCATCAAGGAAGTCGCTGCGCAAAACCATTATGTTCCCAACCAGATCGCGCGCAGCCTGGTCATGCGCGAATCGCGCACCCTGGGTCTTATCGTGCCCAATATCGAGAGCCGCTTTTTTGCCTCGCTCGCCGGCAGTCTAGAGAAACGCTGCCGCGAGGACGGCTATGCGCTCTTTATTACCAGCTCGGGTGGAAGTGCCGAGGACGATCTGGAGCTGCTGCGCCAGCTGGTGACGCGCGGCGTCGACGGCGTGTTTCTGGTTGTGGGCGATGAGTTCTCGGATGACCGTGCCCTGCGCGAGGAGGTCAGCCATCTTCCCATTCCGGCCGTAATGGTCGACCGCGCCATTGAGGGGCTCGAGTGCGACAAGGTGATGTTCGATCACGAGATGGGTGGCTATATGGCCACGCGCTATCTGATTGAACAGGGCCATCGCCGCATCGCCTGTCTGGTCAACGCGCGTCGCTCCAACACGGGACGCAAACGTCTTGCCGGCTATGAGCGCGCCCTGCGCGAGGTGGGCCTGCCCATCGACGCGCGCTTGGAGTTTGAGAGCGAATATTACATTCCGAGTGCCTACGAGGCATCGGAGGCGGTGCTGGCGACCGACGCCACCGCAGTGTTCGCAAGTTCCGATAACATCGCGCTGGGCTTGCTTAAGCGCTTGCACGAGATGGGGAAGAGCATCCCGGGCGATATCTCGGTCGTGAGCTACGACAACTCCGCGGCCGACGTTCTCTTTGAGCCGGCACTGACCGCGATCGAACAGGATCCGGGCGTGCTTGCCGAACATGCTTTTGGCTGCATGTCCAAGCGTCTTGCCGGCAAGGGCGGCAGGCGTGCCGAAGAGGTTGTTTTGGAGCCTGCACTCATCGTAAAAGGCAGCGTACTCGAGCTTACCGAACATAACTAAGCACATTTGCCAATTCGCACAGGTCGAATGTGGGGCGCCTGCGATAGACAATACCGCAGGCAAATGTCTGATTCTATTTATGCAATAGAGACTTTGCCGATGCTGCCTCGGAGACCGTGCATCCAACTATGGTCAGCCAGGATTACAAAGCAGGCGCCCCGGCCCTCGCCCGTACACTCCTCCGCTGAGCGAGCCATATATGCCACGCACCGACGCGCTAAAGCGCCGGCTTGAAATTGGTGCTATATTCGGCTTGAGTTGTTTAATGCTAGTTCGGGAGGCTGATATGGGGCTGTTCAAGAAGAAAAACCCGCAGGATGCCTTTGACCCCGGTGTGTTTACCATTACCGATACGATTCTGGACCCGCCGCGGTTTACGTTTTTGCCTGCTATCTACCAGGATGCCACGCGTCGCAAGTGGGCTGTGCATCAGCGTGGTGCACAGCCGAAGATTTTTGACTATTCGGATGTGCTGCAGTGCGAGGTGGCCGAGGCGGGTGACCCGGAGGCCGACGAGACACCTTCAAAACAGGAATTTGCCCAGCGTATTCTGGCAAATCCCGCGAAGGCGGCAAAAATAAACGCCGCCAAGCGTAATATGTGTCTTGGTATGGGTGTTGTTGTGGCGGTTCAGACGGGAAAAGACGAGGTTTCCAAATTAGAGATTCCCGTTATGACCGACGAAGTCAAACGCGATTCAAACCTATATAAGTCGTATCGGAATGTCGCCGAGAAAATCAAGGCCGAGTTTGATGCCATGGGAGGGCTGGCCTAATTCTGGTGACATACATTTTTGAATGAGGAGTCTGTGCAATGGCAGGCGAATCTTATGCAATTCCCCCCAAAGATCGTGCTGTTGAGGGAATTCTTTGGTACATCCAGCACCATCAGCTTGCCGGCGGCGATCGCCTGCCGGCAGAGCGCGTGCTGTGCGAGGTCATTGGCGTTTCGCGTACGGCGTTACGTGCTGGCATCACGCGGCTCATCTCGTGTGGAACGCTCGAGAGCCGCCGCGGGTCGGGCACGTATGTGTGTCCTCCCAAACCGCTGAATATCTTCCAGGAAACGTATAACTTCTCCGATGCCGTTCGGACTGCCGGCTTGCACCCCTCTTCTCGCTTGGTTTCCACCGAGACGGTCGAGGCGGATGAGACACTTGCCGACAAGCTTGGGGTGGCCGTAGGCGCTCCCTTGCTCCGCATGCAGCGCGTCCGTCTTATTGAGGGCGAGCCGGCTTCAATCGAAACAGCCCATGTTAATCTGTCGCTTTGCCCGTCGCTTCCCAATCACGATTTTGAGTGCGAAAGCCTTTACGACGTCTTGCTCAAAGAAGGCGGCGTGCGTGTTGAGCATGGACGCGAGCACATCTCGATCTCGCGCCTGAACGCCGAGGAGGCCGAGCTTCTCCAGCAAGAAGATGGAACGCCGGTATTCTACGAGAGCACGATTGAGTTTGATAAAGACATGCGCTTTGTGGAGCATTGCAAATCGGTGATTCTGCCCACAAAGTTCCGCTTTGCCGATAACGGCGAAAAGAACGGTATGAGGAGTGTGGCAGGTGACCAATGGCTGAGACAGTAGAGACCACCCCGGTCTATATGCGCATACGCCGCCGTATCGAGGAGCGGATCGAGCGCGGTATATATCCTACGGGCTCGATGATTCCGTCTGAGAATGAACTTGCCGAGGAATTTGGTACGACGCGCCTGACTATTCGAAGTGCCGTGGACGAGTTAGTTCGTCGCGGCCAGATTCGCCGTGTTCGGGGAAAGGGCGCCTTCGTGGCGCAGAAAGTGCCTGCTATTTTTGAGCGCATGGGTGGCTTCCGCGAATCGGTTCGCGCCTCGGGAGGCGAGCCGTCTGTTCGCATTCTGGCGCGCTCCAAGCGTTTTGCGGGGCCATACTACGCCGACCTGTTTGGTATCGCCGAGGACGACCTGCTCTATTCCATTCGACGTCTTAACTGCATTAATGGTGACCCCGTATCAATTGAGATGGCGCTGATTCCTTGCTTGCTGTTCCCAACCATCGAAGAGATTGACGTGTCGGTGTTCAGTCTTTACGAGACCTATGAGATGCTGGGGCGAAAGCCGGTCATGGCGCAGGAAAAGCTCGATATCGAAGCGCTGGGCGCGCGCGATGCCGGCCTGCTTGGGCTAGAGCAGGGCGATCTTGCCTTGACGCTGGAGTGCGTGAGCTTCGATGCCAGCGGACAGGCAATCGAGTACGTCAAATCGTTTAATCGTGGCGATGCGGGCGGATATACCTATACCTACTAGCTGGTTTTTTGCATAACGGCTGGGAAAACTGACCGATTTTGACCATTGAGCCGGCTGTATATACGACCTTACATGGCTCAAAATCGACCGTTCGCCGATGGGAATAGATTAGTCGGCAAATAGGTATCAAAAAGCCGTAACCTGTAACTGTTATTGGTATCAAATACTACTGAATTGTTACGAGGTGAGACGATGAAGATGCTCGATTACGTTCAGCTTGCCCATGTGCGTATGGGTGAGAACCTCGAGCGTTCGTCCGAGCTTGTGAGCCAGCTCGTAGATATCTTTCAGGCCGGGTCCTTTAGCGCGCTGCGCATCGTTGCTTCGGGTTCGTCCCGCCATGCCGCCGATTGCGCCCGTGATTATCTGCAGGATGCGCTGCAGATGCAGGTGTCCGTCGTGACGCCCGAGGCCTTCGTCGATTTTGAGCATACCTATCCGCAGCATGCGCTCAACATTGCCATTTCTCAGAGCGGCTACTCGACCAATACGATTGCGGCGCTCGATTTTATGCGAGCGCACGACATGGCTGCAGTTGCGCTTACGGCAAACGTCGAGGCCCCCATTAAGGGTCATGCCGATATCGTTCTCGACTACGGCGTGGGCGTCGAGTCGGTGGACTTTGTGACCCTGGGAGTCCAGACGCTCATCGAGTACCTGGTGCTCTTTGGCATTTATGGTGGTCAGGCTTTGGGTGTACTCGATGCCGATGCGGTTGCTCAGCGCCTGAGCGATCTGGACGATGCAATCCAGGCCAACGCCACGATGTGCAAGACCGCCGAGGCATATGTCCAGGATCATCTGCTCGAGCTGTCGGAGCACGTACCGGCCATGGTTGTGGGCAACGGTCCCAACTATGGCGTTGCCGAAGAGGCTGCGCTCAAGCTGAGCGAGACCATCAAGATTCCTGCCATGCATCACGAGGGTGAGGAGTTCGTCCACGGTCCCGAGATGCAGATAACCCCGGGCTACCTGGTGTTTATCGTCGACGATCCTCGAGGGTCGGAGCGTCTGGCACATATCGCCGATGCGCTGTCGAAGGTAACGAAGAAGGCAGTCCTTTTGACCATGCATCCCAAGGGCAAGGCACACGAGATTGCGGTACCGCAGGTGGCTCCGCTGCTGGCCGCGATTCCCAACCTGGTGTTCTTCCAGACGATGGCGGCAATTGTCGCCGAGCGCCTGAACTCGTGGGATGTTCATCCGTATCTCGATGCCGTCTCCAAGCAAATGGAGGTTAAGGCGGAGGGCTACGAGGAATCGGTCAACACGCTTAAGGCCAAAGCGGCTGAGTGTTACGGAATGTAGGCGGGCGTTGTCGCTCGTTGGCATAGGGGATTGCTAGAGCAACCCCAGAAAGGAGAGACAAATGAAGGAAACCGAGAAGATCGAGATCATGCATTTCGACCAGGAGGGCTACCTCGAGGACGGCAAGGCGCTCTATGAGACCGGCAAGAAGATGACCGCGCTCGCCGACAAGGTCGCCGACGAGGGCTATGACGCCGTGTTCCTGATGGGCGTGGGCGGCACCTGGGATGAGCTCATGCAGCTCGAGTACCTCATGAACAAGTTCGGCGACCGCGACCTGGAGGTCTACCTGATCCACGCCGCCGAGTGGAACGTCTCCGGCCACAAGCGCATGACCGACAAGTCCGTCGTCCTCAC
>CAJMSG010000045.1:0-11806 GCA_905216105.1 uncultured bacterium
ATGTATCAGCTCGTGACCGAGCACGTCAACGTGGTCTCGACCCGCAAGGGCCTGTCCGACGTGGCGATCATGACGCCTGAGAGCGTGGACGATCTGTATCACGGCATTACGCCGGCGCTCGTGCCCGACTTTTATGGTCTGAAGGGCGACACGTCCGATAACATTCCCGGCGTGCCGGGCATCGGCCCCAAAAAGGCGAGCGCGCTCATTGCGCAGTACGGAAGCCTGGACGAGGTCATCGCACACGCCGACGAGGTCAAGGGCAAGATGGGCGAAAACCTGCGTGCACACATCGACGATGCCCTGCTGAGCCGCAAGGTCGCGACCATCCGCACCGATGCGCCCGTTGAGCTCGATTTTGAGACGACGTCCTTCCCGGCGTTTTCTGCCGATGAGGTTTCTGCGGCGCTGGGTACGCTTGGTATCACCGCCATGCAGAACCGTTTCTTGGCGCTGATCGGCGGCGAGGGCGGGGCAGTGGCTGCTGCCAGTGTATTTGAGATGCCCGAGGTTTCGCGTGCCGCCGCCGGCGATGCTGAGACGCTCGGTGTCGTCGTGGCTGAGGTCTCCCGCGCGATTGAGGCCGGCGAGTGGGTCGCCGCCGTGGTGGACGACGATAAGGAAGAGGGCGCGCTCTTTGGCCTGACCCGCACGCTGTGGCTGGCGACCTCCAAGGGCCTGTTCGCACTCGAGGAGGGCGACGGCGGCTCGTCGGTTGCGGTCGATGGCTTCAACGTTGCCCACGGCGTGATCGCCGGCGTGCTCGCGCGCCTGTTTATGGAGGGTCGTTTGGCGAGCCCGGACATGAAGACGCTGCTGCACGAGCTTTCACCTATCGACTCGTCGGAGCCCGAGCTCATGGATCCGCTATCGGCCGATTCCACCCATATCTTCGATACGGTGGTGGCGGCCTACTTGCTTGATTCCGATCGCTCCGAATTTGACGAGGCGTATCTTGCCGATACTTATCTGCAGATGTCGTTGCCTGCGGCCCGCGGCGCGGAGGGTGCTGGCGAGGACGCTCCTGCGCCTGCCGCCCGTACTGCTGCCTTGACGCTGGCGCTCGTGACGCCGCTGCGCGAGGGCATGGCCCGCGAGAACGCCGCCAACGTGTTCGACGGTATCGAGATGCCCCTCGTGCCGGTGCTTGCCAAGATGGAGCGCGCGGGCATGCTCGTGGATCCCGACCGCCTGCACAGTCTGTCCGAGGGTCTGGCAACCCAGATTGCCGAGGTTGAGCGCAGTATTCGCGACCTGGCGGGTGACGAGACCTTTAATATCGGCAGCCCCATGCAGCTGTCGCACGTGCTCTTTGATGTGATGGGGCTTCCGACCAAGGGCCTCAAGAAGACCAAGCGCGGCTATTATTCGACCAACGCCAAGGTGTTGAGCGATCTTGCCCGCGACCACGAGATCGTGCGCCTGATTTTGGACTGGCGTGAGAAGTCTAAGATTAAGTCGACCTATCTGGACACGCTAGGTCCGCTGCGCCGTGGTGACGGTCGCGTGCACACCACGTACAACCAGACCATCACCGCGACGGGGCGTCTGTCCTCGAGCGACCCCAACCTGCAGAACATTCCGACGCGCTCCGAGCTGGGTCGTACCGTCAAGACAGCGTTTTCGGCGGGCGAGGGAAGTGTCTTTTTGGCGGTGGACTACTCGCAGATCGAGCTGCGCCTGCTCGCGCATCTTTCGGGCGATGAACATCTGGTACGTGCCTTTAACGAGGGTGAGGACTTCCATGCCGAGACGGCCGCGCGCGTGTTTGGCGTGCCGGTATCCGAGGTGACGCCCGACCTGCGCAGCCGCGCCAAGGCCGTGAACTTTGGTATCGTGTACGGCCAGCAGGCCTACGGTCTGTCGCAGTCGCTGCATATCTCGATGGCCGAGGCGCGCGACATGATCGACCGCTACTACGAGGCCTACCCAGGCGTGCGCACGTTCCTCGACAATGTGGTGGCGCGCGCCAAGCAGACGGGCTATGCCGAGACCATGTATGGGCGTCGCCGCCACATTCCCGAGCTCAAGGCCAAAAACCCGCAGCTCCGCGGTTTTGGTGAGCGCACGGCCATGAATCACCCCATGCAGGGAACCGCGGCCGACATCATCAAGATCGCCATGGCCCGCGTAAGCCGCCGCCTGGAAGAAGAGGGCTTTGCCGCCCACATGATTTTGCAGGTACACGACGAACTGGACTTTGAGTGCCCCAACGACGAAGTCGAGCGCCTCACCACCATGGTCCGCGACGTCATGGAACACGTAGTAGACCTCCGCGTACCGTTGATCGCCGAAGCCAGCACCGGCATAACCTGGGCCGACGCCAAATAGGGAAGCCACCCACAATTCCAAAGTAACCAAAAGCAGAAGGACGCCCCTCACCAACAAGGGGCGTCCTTCTTTCAAATTAATTCAGCCAAGTATCTAGACACTCAAGAGGCCGTCTCGGCGGCAAGCAGGTGAACCTAGGGTCTGGTCGGGCGGCACGGGTTAACTTTTCGTAGATTCCGCACGCAAAGAAAGCCACTTAATGTGGCTTTCGTCTTGCGCAGGACCTGACCGAGCGAAAAGTTATCCCGTGCCGCCCGGCCAGACCCGATGGGATGGCTAGCGAGCCGCCAAGATGGCGTCGATGAGCGTCAGTACGCCCCCGTCGTTGTTGCTCGGAATACGCCATTTAGCATGCGCGTTCATGTGTTCCTCGGCATTGTCCACGATAAAGCTGTGTCCGACGCGCTCCAGCATGGGAATATCGTTGTACGTATCGCCCACGGCGGCGGCATCGGCGATATCAATGCCGAGCTGCTCGCACAGATGCGCGACGCCGGCGCCTTTGTCGACACCCAGGTTCATAAAGTCGATCCACTCGCGCCCGGCGTTGGTGACGTAGAGCTTGTCCGAGAACTCGGGGCTATAGGTCTCGCGGAAAGCGGGCTCGGCGTCGTAGCCGGGGAAGAAGACCGAAATCTTGTTGGACTCGAAATCAATGCCCTCAAAGCTGTCGACGTAGTTGATTGTGTTGTAGTAGACGCTGATCTCGTCGTGGTACTGATGGTCGCGGGCAAGCACGTAGAACTCGTCGTAGCAGCACAGGACGGGAACGGCACGCGGGTCCTCCGAGGCACGAGCGAGCACCTGCTGATACAGCGCCACATCGATGTTGCTCTTATAGATATAACTGCCGCGATAGATGACGCACGCTCCGTTGTCGGGACAAAAGGCGAGGCGGTTCTTGATGCTCTCGAACATCTCCTCGAGCTTGGGGGCTGGACGTCCGCTGGCGGGGCAGAACACGATGCCGGCGTCGGCGAGCTTGTCCAGGCGCTCATCAAGACCCTGCGGCAACACGCGCTCGTCGGTGAGCAGCGTCTTGTCCATATCAACGGCGAGAATCTTAATGCTGCCGATATTGGTGTCCGATTCGTAAGTTTGCATAAAAGCGCGCCTTTCGTTTCGAAATTGTTTCAGACGTTATAACCATCAACCAGTAACCGAGCGTATTGTCGCAGGAACGGAGCGTATTTGCACCACGCTTCACAAAGTAATGAAAAAACTTTTCAGAAATTTGAATTTGTCGCTTGTGCTGCAGGCACTTTAGCGTAATATAGCGACCATCGAAAACGGAGACGGCAAAAGAGCCGCTTACCGAGGAAAAGGTACCGTTTACGATATTTGAATTGCGCCCGGCGATAGGTGAAAGGAGAGGCAGATGCAGTTCGTAAAGATCATCACTACTGTAGACAATGCCATCCGACGCCAGCGCGCAATTTCCCGACGACGATAACAATCGTCTCTGTCCGCATGGGGCGAATTGCCTCAACAGAGTCATTTTGAGGTCGTTGGGTTTTAGCACGACATTGCTGCATGTTTCTAGGGCATGTATGTGCTGATTTTTGCTATTTAACCTGATATTGCACGGTATATGACCTTGAAATGACTTGCAACTGACCGATGTTCTAACTAGCTACCAAGGGCGAAAGGAAACAGCCATGAGCAAGGAAAAAGTCGTTCTCGCATATTCCGGTGGTCTTGATACATCTGTATGTGTCAAGTGGCTCCAGGACGAGAAGAATCTCGATGTCGTTTGCGTTTGCGGCAATGTGGGCCAGGAGGAGACCGGCCTGGACGCCAAGAAGCAGAAGGCCCTCGACCTGGGCGTTCTCGATTGCCAGGTGCTCGACCTGCGCGACGAGTTCTCCGATGAGTTCCTGATTAAGGCCATCGCCGCAAACTCCATGTACGAGAACAAGTACCCGCTGCTCTCCGCCCTGTCTCGCCCGCTGCTCGCCAAGAAGCTTGTTGAGGTCGCCCACGAGTTTGGCGCGACCTACGTCGCCCACGGCTGCACCGGCAAGGGTAACGACCAGGTTCGTTTTGAGGCTGCCGTCAAGGCCCTCGATCCCGAGCTCAAGGTTATCGCTCCGGTTCGCGAGTGGGATCTGAAGTGCCGTCCCGACGAGGTCGCCTATGCCCACGCCCACAACGTGCCGGTTCCCGAGGGTGCCAACGACAACCCCTATTCCATCGACGACAACCTGTGGGGTCGTGCCATCGAGTGCGGTCACCTGGAAGATCCCTGGAACGAGCCGCTCGACGACGCCTGGGTTATGACCAAGAATCCCGAGGACACGCCCGACACTCCGACCTACACCGAGATTGAGTTTGAGGCGGGCAAGCCCGTTGCCGTCGATGGCAAGAAGATGAAACTCTCCGAGATCGTCATCGCCCTCAACAAGATTTCGGGCGACAACGGCTTTGGCCGTCTCGACCTGGTTGAGGATCGTCTGGTGGGCCTCAAGAGCCGCGAGTGCTATGAGGTTCCCGGAGCCCTGACGCTCATCACCGCCCACAAGGCACTCGAGGACATCTGCGTCGAGGGCGACCTGCTCAAGACTAAGATTAAGCTCGAGCAGGATTGGGCCACCGCCGTGTACAACGGCCAGTGGTACAGCCCGCTCAAGAACGCGCTCGACGCCTTTATGGCCGACACCCAGAAGTTCGTGACCGGCACCGTCCGCCTGAAGTTCTTTAAGGGCAACTGCCACGTCGTCGGCCGCAAGAGCCCCTTCAGCCTCTACGACTACGGTCTGGCTACCTACGACCGCGACACCACGTTTGACGAGAAGGCCAGCGCCGGCTTTATCGAGATCGATACGCTGTCGCTCAAGACGTGGGCTAAGGTCCAGGGTCCCAGCTCTGCCGCCGCCCAGGCTTAAGGCTTCCTTTCCTTGGTATCCGCGCGGCCCATCCGCGTGATACATAACGGGCGCATGGGGTCCCTACCTTTCGTTATGCTTGCTGACACTTCTTAACATCGGTGGCCCCTACGTTCCGCCCGCATATATGATGCCGCGACTGCGGCTGAGTCCGAGCCCCGCCGGGGTTGTCCGGCGGGGCTCCTTCTATCAATTTGGCGGCTCTGCGCCTATATATATGAGGAGTATCCATTATGTTCAATGCTGTCGTGCATGCTTTACTTGCCCTCGCGCCCGAGCTCGATGCTGCAAAGGTCGAGGACGTCCCCATGAGCCTGAAGGCTTGGATTGACGGTTCGCAGGGTAACCTCAGGAGGGAGTCCGTGGGCGCCAAGTGCATGGTGCGTCACTTCTTTGCAAATTAGCTACATGGTCCCGCACGCAGTGGGGAATGTGCAAAACTAGCGGTTGGTAAATCGCTTTAGCGACAGGGCACATTGCTTTGGGCGCTTGTTTCGGTATTTGGAGAAAGGAGACGGTTCCATGGCTCTTTGGGGCGGTCGTTTTGAGGCGGGCGTGGCCGAGGTCACGCAGGAGTTTGGTGCGTCGTTGCCGGTCGACAAGCATCTCTATAAGCAGGATATCGCCGGCTCTAAGGCACATGCCAAGATGCTGGCCGCCCAGGGCATCATCAGTGCCGAGGACGAGCAGGCGATCGCCGAGGGCCTGACCGGAATCGAACAGGATATCGATGCCGGCAACTTTACCTTCGATATCAACGACGAGGACATCCATATGTCCATCGAGAGCGAGCTGACGCGTCGCATCGGCGAGGCCGGTAAGCGCTTGCATACCGGACGTTCGCGCAACGACCAGGTGGCGACCGACACGCGCCTGGGCGTCAAGGCACTGGCCAAGGAGCTCATGGAGGCCAATCTTGAGCTGCGCCATGTGCTGGTGGATGCGGCTAAGAAGTACGACAAGGTGATTCTGCCGGGTTACACGCATATGCAGCACGCTCAGCCCGTGCTGCTCTCGCATCATCTGCTGGCGTATTCCTGGATGTTCGCGCGCGACTTTACACGCTTGAAGGCCGCCTTTGATGCCGCCGACAACTGCCCGCTGGGTGCTGCCGCGCTTGCCGGTACAAGCTATCCGCTCGATCGCCAGATGACGGCTGCCGAACTTGGCTTTGCGGGCGTGATTCCTAACTCACTCGATGCGGTTTCCGACCGTGATTTCCTGCTCGATCTGCATTACGCCGGCTCCGTCATGGCCATGCACCTGTCGCGTCTTTCCGAGGAGATCGTGCTGTGGTCGAGCTCCGAATTTGGCTTTATCACGCTTTCAGACTCTTACTCCACCGGCTCGTCTATCATGCCGCAGAAGAAGAACCCCGACTTTGCCGAGCTTATTCGCGGCAAGAGCGGCCGTGTCTATGGCAACCTGGTGCAGCTGCTCGTAACCATGAAGGGCCTGCCGCTTGCTTATAACAAGGACTTGCAGGAGGACAAGGAGGGCGCGCTCGATACTGCCCATACGCTCATGCAGTGCCTGTCCGTTATGGCCGGAATGATTTCGACCTGGACCGTCAACGAGGATGCCATGGCGCGCGAGTGCGGCGTGGGACACCTTGCCGCCACCGATGTTGCCGATTACCTGGCTAAGCGTGGTCTGCCGTTCCGCGAGGCACATGCCGTGGTGGGGCATCTGGTCCTGATGTGCGAGAAGCGCGGCTGTAATCTTGAGGACCTGCCGTTTGAGGTGTTCCAGGAGGCAAGCCCGCTCTTTGAGCGCGACATTACCGAGGCGCTCGACATCCCGTCGATTGTCGCCGCGCGCACGACCGAGGGCGGCACCGCTCCTGCCGCCGTTGCCGCGCAGCTGCAGCGTGCCGAGGCACAGCTCGTGGCCGACGAGGGTGTGTTTGGGTCGCTGACCAAGGTCGTTGAAATGGGTCACGGGGCAAAGTAAGGTTTGGCTTAAGCGGCTTTGGCCATTTATTGATAAATCGTTTTCGCTTTACGGGCGCCTGCTGATGTGGGCGTCCGTATTTTGTTGCCCTGGGGGAGGAGCTTGTCGAGAACTTCTGTAGGACTTTTGGGCAGGTTGTGAAGGGGGTACGTTCGCAGGTGGCAACCGACCGTCCGCTCGGTTCGGTGCGGTTGATGGGCGGTCGGATGGTACTCTAATCGGGCTTCGAAACAGAAGTGACACATATGGAGCGCTTTAATAAATTGCAGCGTTTCAATAAACAGCTTTTTGTTTAACTGCAGCTAAAACTCTGTTACGATGCAGTCCAGGCGGGTGCCGGAATGGGACTTGGGCACGCGCGAACCTACTTGAAAGGCTACCTTATGGCTATCGAGAAGACCTTCATCATGATTAAGCCCGACGCCGTGCGCGACCGTAAGATCGGCGAGATCGTTGCTCGCATTGAGCGCAGCGGCCTTGTCATCGAGCGCATGGAGATGACCACGCTCGAGCGCGCTACCGTCGAGGAGCACTACGCCCATCTGGCCGACAAGCCCTTCTTTGGCGGTCTCTGCGACTTTATGACGAGCGGTCCGGTCGTCAAGATGGTCGTTTCCGGTCTCTCCGCTGTCTCCAAGATGCGCACCCTTATGGGCGCTACCAACCCGCTTGATGCTGCCCCCGGCACCATTCGCGGCGACTTCGCTGTCGATGTCAACGCCAACGTGATCCACGGCTCCGACTGCCTGGAGAACGCCGAGATCGAGATCAAGCGCTTCTTTGGCTAAACCAGCTTTGACTCCTTAAAGCTGTTAGCGTGTGGCTTGGGCGCCGCGGAACTCCATCCGCGGCGCCCTTTTTATTTCAAAATCTATGAAGGGGCCCGCTCGGACATGAGTTCCGAGCGGGCCCCTGCTGTTAGCTTGTGGCACTGAGTAGTTTAGGCCTCGTCGACGACCTTGAGGCCGCGCGTGTGGTCGATCTCGTTGAGGAGATTGACGCGACGCTCGTGGCGGCCGCCCTCA
Organism: uncultured bacterium; assembly: GCA_905216105.1. Taxonomy (GTDB): domain Bacteria; phylum Actinomycetota; class Coriobacteriia; order Coriobacteriales; family Coriobacteriaceae; genus Collinsella. The sequence goes on from CAJMSG010000045.1 coordinate 8,195, forward strand.
AACTCGGCGTCGAGCCACTCGTCGACAATCATCTTGGCGAGCTCGGAGCCCACGACGCGGGCGCCAAAGGCGAGCACATTGGTGTTGTTGTGCATGCGCGAGAGCTTGGCGCTGAAGGGCTCGGAGCACACGACGGCGCGTACGCCCTCGACCTTGTTGGCGGCCAGGCTGATACCGACGCCGGTACCGCAGATCAGGATACCCAGATCGACGTCACCGTTGGCAACGGCCTTACCCACCTTGTAGCCGGCGATGGGGTAATCAAAGCTCTCGGAGGTGTCGGTTCCAAAGTTCACGACCTCGCAGCCGCGCTCCTTCAGGTGCTCGGAAATGATGTTCTTGAGCTCGACGGCGGCATGGTCGTTGCCGATACCAATCTTCATGAGTGGTTCCTCTCTGGTCCGTGCGGCGGAATTGCTAAAGGTTTTACCGCGTTCGACTGCATGATAGCGCGACTTTTGTGTAAACGCTCGGGCGTTTTTTGGTCAAACGCTTTAGCATGCAACAAGACCGGCTTTTCATGAATGAATGCCGTCAGATTGCGCTTAAGCGCCGTCCGTCGGAACCATGGTTGCGGTTTCTGATGCATTGTTATCAAATAAAAGAGTTAACTATTATCGAGAGCCCAGTTCGTTATGTAAGCAGGAGATACCTATGTCTACCGATTCCATCCGCGATGCCGCTTTTTGTGATGTCTTGAACCGCGAGCTTGTCTGTGCGCTCGGCTGCACCGAGCCCATTGCCGTTGCCTATGCAGCGGCGCTGGCGAGCCAGACACTCGGTTGCGAACCCGATCATATGGATGTTGCCTGCTCGGGCAATATCATCAAGAACGTTAAGAGCGTGACCGTGCCCAACTCGGGTGGTATGCACGGTATTGAAGCGGCGGCCGTGCTGGGTGCCGTGGGCGGCGACGCCAAGAGCGCGCTCGAGGTGCTCGAGAGCGTTAATGACGAAGACCGTGCTCGCGTGTCCGAGCTCCTCGCCGATGCCGGTTACTGCGATGTGTCGCTTGTCGAGGGTGTGCCCAACCTCTACATCAAGGTGACTGCCACGGCTGGGGGCCATGTCGCGGTCGTCGAGATTACCGACCACCACACCAATGTCACGTGCCATACGCTCGACGGTATTCCGGTATGCGGCAAGTCGGCGGGGGAGTGTGCCGCTTGCGCCGAGCGCGTCGTGGCCGAGCGTGCGGCAGATAACGCCGATACCCCTATGAGCATTGAGTCCATCATCGACTTTATCGAGGACGGTGACATTGAGGACGCCCGCGCTGCCGTTGGGCGCCAGATTGAGCTGAACGGTGCAATCAGTGCCGAGGGCCTGGCGCACGCTTGGGGCGCCGAGGTCGGCCGTACGCTGTTGGGCGCTCGTGCCGATGACGTCGCTTGCCGTGCCCGCGCCCGTGCAGCCGCCGGGTCCGACGCCCGCATGAACGGCTGCGCGCTGCCGGTCGCCATCGTGTGCGGCTCGGGCAATCAGGGTATTACCTGCGCACTGCCCGTTATGGAGTATGCCGAGTATTTGCGCTGCGACCATGATCGCCTGGTGCGCGCCGTGATGCTGTCTGATCTGATCGCCGTGCATATCAAGAGCTATATTGGTGCGCTCTCGGCGTTTTGCGGTGCTATTTGCGCCGCATGCGGTGCCGGTGCCGCGATTACCTGGCTGTGCGGTGGCACGCGCGAGCAGATCGGCGCGACGGTCTCGAACACGCTCGGTAACGTGGGCGGCATCGTGTGCGATGGCGCCAAGGCAAGCTGTGCCGCCAAGATTTCCGCTGCCGTTGACGCTGCGATTCTGGGCCACGATATGGCCATGCAGGGCCGCGGCTTCCGCGCCGGTGAGGGCCTCATTCAGGATACCGTCGAGCAGACAATCGCCAGCATGGGCTATGTGGGTCGTGTGGGTATGAAGGACACCGACGTCGAGATCCTCAACATCATGATCGGCAAAACTGAAATTTGTTAGTTAATTAAGTTGCGGTGAGATAGTTCCTAGATTCTCCCCGAGAGGCTCCAATTAGGAACTATTTCACCGCAACCGCGTTTGATGTTCTATTGGCTACGACAGTTCGTTGGCTACTTGGTGTTCGTAGAATGCTTCTACTACGGCGTTAAAGTCGCGGGCGAAGTCTTCCATGGTTCCGCGCCAGGTGGCTCGGCTGGGCTTGCCCTGGCCCACATAGGCGGTTTGAATGCCGCAGGCGGGGCTGGGGAAGTCGCGCTTGGGGTCGTTGCCCACCATGAGGACCTCGTGCGGCTCGAGCCCCATCACCTGAAGCTGCTCTAGATAGTAGGTGGCATCGGGCTTGCAGCGGGTGGTGTTTCCCATGTGCGTGACGAGCTCAAAGGGGGCGTCGGCCAGGTCGCCCCAACCCATGCGGCACTCGATGGCCCCCTGCGGAAAGCTGGGGTTGGTGAAGAGCGCGCAACGCAGTCCTGCGTCCTGTACAGCCTGGAGCGCGGCGTGCGCGCCCGGCATGGCGTGGGCGTTAATGACATCGTCGTTCTTGTGCGGAAGAACTTCGCGGTCATAGTAGGTAAACGCCTCGTAGATGAGGGGATCGGAGAGGCAGATGCCGCACCGGCGCTCAACCTCTTTTTGGTAAAACTCAAGATTGGTGCGATTGTCCGTGCCACTGCGGCGGTTGGCGTTGAGGTCGACCAAGATGGTGCCGAGGCGTGCCATCGTGCCACCGCGGCTGCGTCGCCCGATGTCCGCGAGCATCGACGAGACATCCTTAAAATACCGAAGGATGAACGCGTTGAGGTTGATGCTAAGAAGCGTTTCGTCCATATCGAAAACGACTGCTTTGAGCACGCGGGCACCTTTCTCGAAAAATCGTTCCAGAATCGTTGGCTCCGGATACTTTACCCCAAAGGCGTATGGGCAAACTGCTTATCGTCAAGTTGTGGAGACAGCTGTCCATAAGATTACGAAAAAGTCTCCATACGAGTAAAAAAACGCAGTTCACGCTTGAAATCGAACCCATTTCCCCGTAACCTATACGAACGTGATTGCATAAGCGTCACATTAGTATCTGTCGGCTCCCGAGTGTTCCTAAACGTTGTGTGCTTGTCGCACCCTTCTGTAGGTCCTAGCAATCGGGGCCCCGTAGTTCGAAAGGGGTCCACCTTTGAGTGAGATTCAGAACTCGTCCATTTTCTCTCTTGACGATGTCAACGAGGAGGAGATGAACAACCTCATCGACGGTACGATTACCGACTTTGATGAGGGCGATCTCGTTAACGGCACTGTCGTTAAGATCGAGCATGACGAGGTGCTCGTTGACATCGGATTCAAGTCCGAGGGCGTTATCCCGGTCCGCGAGCTGTCCATCCGTAAGGACGCTAACCCTGCAGACATCGTTGCACTTGGTGATCCCATCGAGGCCCTGGTTCTCCAGAAGGAGGACAAGGACGGTCGTCTGGTCCTGTCCAAGAAGCGTGCCGAGTACGAGCGTGCTTGGAACCGCATCGAGGAGAAGTTCAACTCCGGCGAGAACGTCGAGGGCGAGGTTATCGAGGTTGTCAAGGGCGGCCTGATTCTCGACATCGGCCTGCGTGGCTTCCTGCCCGCCTCCCTCGTCGACCTCCGTCGTGTCAA